>DAOWFD010000301.1 GCA_030638185.1 Candidatus Aegiribacteria sp. | reverse complement strand
TTCAGTGGTGGACAAAGGCAACGGAGACGGTATTTTTATCAATACAGCGGGAATAGGCATCATCCCGACGGGGATCGAAATCGCTCCTTCAAGAATAAGGCAAGGTGATGCTGTGGTTCTCAGCGGTGATATCGGCAGGCACGGTATAGCTATAATGGCCATTCGTGAAGGGATACGGCTGGAGAGCACGATCCGCAGCGATCTGACCCCCCTTGATTCCATGGTTAAAGACCTCCTGAGGGAGGGGTTGGATATACACTGCATGAGGGATCTTACCAGGGGAGGCCTTGCCAGTGGATTGAATGAGATAGCTTCCATGACCGACTACTCCATCAGGATCGAGGAGAGTCTGATACCTGTTCACGATGAGGTTCTGGGCGCATGTGAGATTCTTGGTTTCGACCCCCTTTACGTGGCCAATGAGGGCAAGTTCGTTGTCATCCTTCCACGCGAAAAAAGCGAGAGGGCCGTTGAAATTCTGAGAGGGCATGATAACGGGCGTCAGGCTGAGATAATAGGTTTCGTAGAGAAACCTTCTTATGCTGACGTATTGATGACCAGCAGTATCGGTTCAGAGAGAATTGTCGATATGATGAGCGGTGAACAGCTGCCCAGGATATGCTGATGATGGAGCTGGTTTCATTCCGGAACGTATTCCTTCATATGGACTTCATTCTTCGGAATCCTGAGGACTGGTCTTATCAGAGGTCCTTCATCGGTTGGACATATGTGAATGTCGAAACCGAAAATACTACCCTTTCCTGATTCACTGATAACGTAAACCCTGCCACCGTGCATGTCGATTATCCTTTTGACTATCGAAAGCCCCAAGCCAATTCCACTGACTTTCTGACCCGCAACATCGTTATCCTTGATTCTTACGAATTCTCTGAAGAGCTTCTTCTGATTCTCCTCTGAAATACCGATACCGTTATCCTCCACTTCCAGAGATACCACACATTTGCCCCTGGTTCTGCTGCGGACAACGATACTGCCATTGTCGGGAGTGTACTTAATAGCGTTGGTCACGAGGTTTGTAATCACCTCACGGATGAGACGTTCAACGCCTCCCACATGGGGCAGATTATCCTCGAGGTCACATGTCAGCTTGTGATTCTTGTTGTGCGCAATGTCCTGATTTGCCCTGACAACGTCACTGATGAGTTCGTTGAGATCAATCTCCTTTGCCTGCTTCCTTATCTGGGAAGGATCCTCCAGCTGGGCGAAAAGCTGGAAATCGCGCAGAAAGGATGCTGCTTCGTCAAGCCTTGCATGCATTCTCTCAATCAGATGCTCCTGCTTATCTGTAAGAGACTCACCGAGGAGGGTCTGAAGGCTGTGAAGCAGCATGGTTGTTGCCGAAACCGGAGACTTCATGTCATGTATGGCGATGTGAAGGAACGCCTTCCTGAGTATTGCGAATTCCCTTAGTGAGGAATTGGTTTTTCTGAGTCTTTCACTCCGCTCCCGTAACGCTCTATGCGTTTTCTGCAGCTCAATACTGAGCTCTCCGATGACGAAGGCGACTATCAGAAAGAACAGAACTCGGACAAGATCCGCCCAGAGGGGACTTAAGGAATTGGAGAAGATGCTGAAACCAAGTACATCCAGCCCGAGTATCAGGGCAACAAATACAGCTTTCCTGCCCCACCAGAAAGCTGCGAAAATAATGGGTATGTAGGCAAAATGAGAGTACCCGATGCTCTCCTGACGGTCAAGATGGAAGTGAGCGCTGAGTGCTATAAAAGCAACCATAAGGACACATACGATAACGAATCTGTTAGCGGAGCTTGGAACACTGTCCTGTATTATTCCAGAATGCGGTAAATTGTTCTTATCTTCGGTCATATACTGTCGCTTTCAAATATACAAGTTAGTATTCAAGTGGAATAAAGATAGTTTGAAACGGTTGTACTTGTCCAGTTAGTTGATCCTCCATAATGCAACGGAATCTTCGCCGCATATTACGTTTCTATCGCTTCCGAAACCTATGAGGAATTCCAGTGAATCCCCGGCTTCCGATATCAGACCTGAGTACTGCTCGGGGAATGCCAGCAGGTAATCCGACCTGTCAGATATCCATTGCCATCCTTCTATGCCGTATCTCGGGATCCTTTCCGCCGTAACCAGGCCATCAAGATCCAGGATTTCCATGTCGGTTATCCATTTTACAGCTCCGATATCAGCCGCTGCCACAGTCTGTGTTGGCGATGCGACACCGGATATGTACTGTGCAGGTCTTACATCTATGGAGTAAACGTCACATGAAGCATCTGCTCTTCTTCCGGCGAAGATAATCAGACCCGGCAGCATGGAAAATGCAAGAATAAAGGTGTTCAATCTCCACCGCCGGAGTCCCCTGAGCCAATGTCCGGTAGCAAGAACTCCTGCTGTAAGAGCGGGTACATAATACCGCATCTGGAAGAAGCTGTTAGGCTGAAGGCATATAGATACAGCGAAAAGCAGCAGCGGGATAAGTGCCATCGACACTTCAGGTCGTCTTTCCCCCCTACTCCTCAGCAGTTTTGTAACGGAGACAACTACCGCGAAAAGCAGAAGGGGCGATGTTATCAATAAACCCTTCAGAAGACCGGGCAGGCCTGTATGGGCTGAAGTGAGCCATGATACAGGATTTTTCGCGTAAAACGTAGAAGGGAGGGGAAGACCCATAGAATGGATGTTCCAGAACATCCAGAGAAGACCGATGATCACTGATGGCACCGCAAGGCGGATTATGTTTCCGGGAGTTCTTTTTTTCATGGAAACGACAAGGGGTATGCCGAGGATTGCCAGTTCGGGCCTGACAAGGAATGCTCCCGCAAGAATAAATGATGAAACCATAATTCCGGTTCCGTCCCTTACGCATCTCCATACCGCGATTACAGCCAGGCATGACAGAGCTGTTTCCATTCCGCTGGAAGCATGGAAGAAGAACGGCCCGGTCATCAAAAGGAGTATCCCTGTAAAGGGAGGAAGCATGAAAAGAGCTGCGCCTGCTGCCAGTAAAGAAAATACCATCACTGCGACCGGAGCCAGGGCGGTTCCAGCCAGAGAAGCCAGTGCTGAGGGAAGCAGCCATAGAGGACTTGTGAACCCCGAAGACGGTTCTGCATCATTGAAACAAAGGGGCGCGGAGGAGAAGAGGCTTCTTCCGTAGACCAGGTGTATGTAGGTGTCATCCATGGGAGGGATGCTGAAGTCGTTCCCGAGTATTATCAATAGAATTACTGCTCCGAGCAGAAGCAGCGGAACAGTATATCGAACGGTTTTTTTTCTTCTGGGAGGTTTCTTCATACCTATTTTATCACCCGTACAGGGCTTTCCGTCAAGGGTGGCAAGAAATATTTTTACAGTGGACACAGACTCCGTGTCGTGTTAAAATTATACTATGTGTTCAACTGATTAGTGAACTACCCGGGAGACTGCTTACTTGAGAATAATCGGGGTTGGAATAGATATAGTTGACATCGGTATTTTCAAAAGCCGTCTTGATGACGGCATGGTAAGTGAGCTGTTTCTCCCGGGGGAAATTGAATACTGTTCATCCAGGGCTCGCCCATGGGAAAGCTATGCGGCAAGATTTGCCGCGAAAGAGGCATCCTTCAAGGCGCTGGGCGCCGGGATGTCCCATGGATTGCGCTGGAAAGATGTCGAAATAGTCAAAGAGGAATCCGGTGCAGTATCCGTTCAGTTGAACGGCCAAGCGCTGGAACAGGCAAAGAATAAACAGGTAAAGCAGGTACGTCTTTCCATCAGTCATTCAGGAGAAAACGCCATAGCCGTTGTCACCATGGAGGGCTGATGGAGAATCGCAGGATTGGAGGAGTCCACTTGAGTAATATCGGATCATATGAAGAGAGAATAGAGGATTTCAACTGGGATATTGCAAAGGATATCCTTGACTGGAAGGACGGAGAACTACTTAATATTGGAGCCATCTGTTCGGACAGAATCTGCAGCAGAGGTGATGGAAAGAAAACAGCTCTCATATGGGAAGGTTTCGGGGATAAGAACGCAAGGTATACTTTCGACGATCTCAGGGTCTATTCAAACGGATTCGCTAAATTCCTCAGTGAGCAGGGGATTCAACCCGAGGACAGAGTCTGTATCTTTATGGACAAGATACCGAGTCTATATTTCTCTTTTCTTGGTGTTCTCAAGCTGGGTGCAATTGCGCAGCCGCTTTTCTCGGCATTTGGTGATGAGTCCCTGGAAGTAAGACTTGCCAGTGCGGGAACCAGAGCAATTCTTACCACTCGTAAGCATGTCAGGAAAGTCCGCAAAATTAAGGACAGACTACCGGAGCTGAAGAAGATCATAGTTGTAGAGGGAAATCCCGATAGACTCAAGGAAGGCGAGATCTTCTTCGATGTGGAGAACAGTCCCAGAGTGGAAGAGTTCGATGTCTATCATTCCACACCGGAAACCCCTTCTGTTCTTCATTATACATCAGGGACAACAGGTCAACCGAAGGGTGCCCTTCATGTTCACAATTCAATCTGGGCACAGGCACTTACAACCAGCTGGGTGCTTGATCTTCTGGATGATGATATCTACTGGTGTACAGCGGATCCAGGATGGGTTACAGGAACAAGCTACGGTATCATCGGACCCTGGGCATTGGGCGCTACACAGTGTGTTCTCGATTCAGGTTTCACATCCTCAAGATGGTACAAGTTTATTCAGGATAACAGGATAACCGTATGGTATTCAGCCCCTACAGCCATCAGGGCACTTATGAAAGATGGTAATGAGCTGGTCAGTGATTTCGATCTCTCTTCACTTCGGAACCTCGCTTCAGTGGGTGAACCACTGAACGCTGAGGCGGTCATATGGAGCGGGGAAGTATTCGATGGATTAAAATTCCATGATACATTCTGGCAGACGGAAACCGGTGCCATGATGATTACGAACTATCCTGGAATGGAGATACGACCTGGTTCGATGGGTAAGCCTTTTCCCGGTATTAAGGCCGCTGTCCTGGACCTTGCCACCCACGAACCCGTAGATGAGGCCGGAAAAGTAGGACTGATAGCTTTCCGTCCCGGATGGCCGTCAATGTTCAGGCAGTACTGGAAGCAGCCTGACACCTACAGGAGCAAGTTCGTTGGGGCTTCCGAGAATGCCATGCCTGATGAACTCAGGACCAATCCAGACCTCTGGTACGTCTCAGGCGACAGGGCAAGCATCGATAAGGATGGATACTACTGGTTCGTGGGCAGGGACGATGATGTAATAAACACAGGGGGACATCTTGTGGGTCCCTTCGAAATCGAATCAGCCCTTGTTGAGCATGAAGCCATAGCCGAGGCTGCTGCGGTGGGCAAACCGGACAAAGTTAACATGGAGGTTGTAAAAGCATTCGTTACGTTGAAACCCGGTTTCGAGCCCTCGGATGATCTTGAGCTGGATATCATGAATTTCATCAGAAAAAGGCTTTCTCCTCTGGCGATGCCTCAGGAGATCGAGTACCGTGATAAACTGCCTAAAACACGTTCGGGCAAGATCGTCAGAAGGTATCTTAGAGCAATTGAATGGGGAGAAGAGGTTGGCGATCTGTCATCCCTTTCCGACGAATAGGTAGCAGAAAGGAGCTGAAATGGATGAGATGAAGGAAGTGGTACTCGAGTATATAGTAGATGAGTACCTTGATGAAGATGATGAGGATGAAGTATCCTATGATTCTCCTCTGATCTCTTCAGGAATTGTCGACAGCTTCTCAATGGTCTCCCTTAAAAGATTCATTGAGAATAAGTATAGTATCAAGCTTCCAGATGAAGAAGCTACACCGGAAGCTTTCGATACAGTGAACTCAATCTGCAAACTGGTTAACAAGCATCTGGGATAAACGGAGGTAGGATCGTATGGCGTTTTCAGACAGTACTAGAAGCCTTTTTGCAGATGAGATAGAGAAAATCAAGGAAGGCGGTCTCTTCAAGGAAAAAAGGTTCATCTGTTCCGAACAGGACGCGGAAATCGAAGTAGAGTATCCCGAGGGTGCACCCCACAAGAAAGTCCTCAATTTCTGCGCGAATAATTACCTCGGGCTCTCAAGTCATCCGGACGTGATCAAGGCTGCCCACGAAGGTCTCGATACCCGAGGCTACGGAATGAGTTCCGTCAGATTCATATGCGGTACACAGGACATACACAGGGAACTCCAGGATAAGGTGTCCGTTTTTCTGGGTATGGAGGATACACTTTTGTTCCCCTCATGCATGGATGCCAATTCCGGTGTTTTTGAAGCGATACTGGGCCAGGAGGATGTGATAATCGCCGACAGGCTCATCCATGCATCCCTCGTGGATGGCATACGCCTCTGTTCCGCAGAGTACGATACTTTCAAGCATATGGACATGAAACATCTGGAGAAGAAGCTGGAGCTTCATCAGAACAGGAGAACCAGGCTTGTGGTAACGGACGGCGTGTTCTCCATGGACGGTGACCTGGCACCCCTGGATGAGATGGTGGCCCTTTGTAACCGGTACGATGCCATGCTGCTTGTCGATGACTCTCATGCGTCAGGTTTCATCGGAAAGACCGGCAGGGGAACCCACGAGCATTTTGGCGTTATCGAAGGCGTTGATCTTATCACAACCACTTTCGGAAAGGGACTGGGAGGAGCTTCCGGTGGCTGCGTATCCGGCCGGAGCGAGCTTATAGAACTCTGCCGCCAGAAGGCAAGGCCCTACCTCTTCAGCAATTCTCTTGCACCTCCTATTGTCAGCGGATCCATTAAGGTAATCGATATTATCACAAGAACAACGGAGCGTCGTGACAAGCTTGAATGGAACACGAAGTATTTTCGCGAGAAGATGGAAGAAGCGGGTCTGAACATGCGGCCGGGAGAGACCCCTATTGTACCTGTGATGCTGTACAATGCCAAGTTGGCTAACGATATGGCAAGGGATATGTATGCTGAGGGAATTTATGTTATAGGATTCTGTTTCCCCGTCGTTCCCGCAGGTAAGGCAAGAATACGTGTTCAGCTTTCAGCAGCCCATGAAAAGGAACAACTTGATAAGTGCGTGGAGGCTTTCAGAAAGATCGGCGATAAGTACGGAATACTCGGCCTCGGAAAGAACGAGATAATCGAGAAATACGGCAGATAGGTTAAACGGAGATTAACCGGATACTCATAATCTGATGACAGGGACAAAGGCCAGGAGCTCGGGGGTCTGGACCTGGAATGGAGAATAGATGAAAGATAACCTTGCCAATCCGGCCCCGCTCGGACTTATGGGCTTCGGAATGACAACTGTGCTTCTGAATATTCACAATGCCGGTTTTTTTGGGAATGATATAATGATCCTTGCCATGGGTATCTTCTATGGCGGTCTTGCTCAGATAATTGCCGGGATAATGGAATTCAGAAAGGGCAACACTTTCGGTACAACCGCATTCACGAGCTTCGGGTTGTTCTGGATGTCTCTGGTCTTCATACTCCTCGGTGCCAGATACGAGTGGTTCGACTTCAGCGCGGTTTTTCTGGGATGGTACCTCTTCATGTGGGGGCTTTTCACGTTCATCATGTGGTTTGCCACCTGGAGAACTAACCGTTCGCTGCAGTTCGTTTTCTTCAGTCTAACAGTTCTTTTCTGGCTTCTTGCAATGGGTCACTGGTTCGAAATGCCCCGGTGGTTCAATGTCATGACCGGGATCGAGGGTATAATATGCGGTCTGTCCGCCATATATCTTGCAGCGGCAGCTGTCATTAACGAGGCCAGGGACAAAATTGTCCTTCCCATATGCCCTAGAAACTGAAACTCGAAGCGGTTTGAACAGGGGGCGTTCTTTGCGCCCCCTTCATTGTATATTGATCGTATTAATGACTCGATAAGGATAGATCTGAATGACCTGAGAGGAGATTTATTGTGCGCCCTGTATTATTGTTAACGCCAATAATGGTCTTTGCTTCATGTGTTTACTCGGATGCCGGATTTCTCCACTCAATAGTCCAGAATCCTGTACCATTATCTTCTTCTCATATATCAATTGAAATGACCTCCGAGGATGTTCTAATAGAGATATATCCGGGAGGTAAAGTTGAGATTACGGCTGCGTTTCTCTTCGCGAATACCGGTGCGGCCGATACAGTTATCATGTACTTCCCGGTTATAGTAAGAAATGTATCTACCCCGGGAGCCGGACTTTCATTGCAAGATACTGTCGATCCTCTAACTTCACCTTCTGTAACCGTCAATGGCTTGCAGGTAGATGTTCATCCACTTATAGAGAATTCCTGGCTTCCGCAGTACGAAGAATACACATGGGATGAAGTCAGGGAAGAAGTCTTTACCATGCAGGAGGCTGAGCCGGATACAGGGGAGATATATTTCTACATTGCTGCTCCGGAAACATGGCATACCTACGATTTCATAGAGATGTTTTACGAATCGGAAAGATTAACCCTTCTGGACGAATTACTTCTTCTCATCAATTCCCTTAACGCATGCTGGACTGTTCCGTTCTCCGCGGGAGATTCGGTACTCGTTGAATTCAGCATGGAATACTCGATGAGCAGTGGCTATGAAAATCCATATTGTACAATGATATACCCACTGTTTACGGGAGCATCATGGGCTGGGCCCATCGGAGAGGGAAGAATAACGGCTGTACCAGCTGGCGGACTGGAATTTGCTGATTTCGATTCCTGGTATTCTGTTTCTATGCCCGATGCGAAGATTGTGGAGAGTCTGACATACGTGCCTCTTGGCAGTATTTCCGGTTCTGATGGATTCGCACTTACTAAACTTGCAGATTTCTCGGGAACACATCTTGATTCGGTGCTGGTCTGGGAATTCACCGAATTTGAGCCTGTGGTTTCTCCCACATATGGGCAGTACTTCTATTACACACCGAATAACCCCGACGGAAGGTTCAATTCGTTTGTAAACGCTGAGGATTCAACGCATTGGTCATCTTCCCTCAGGATAGATGTTCTTGATCCCTTATGGGTATTATATGAATAGCTGACCCGGCTGCAGACAGATGAATTCCCGTTAGAAGATGAATCTGATCCCTATTCCACCGTTCAAATCGAAATCTGTATCGGGGATAATATTAAATATGGCTGCAAGTTCAATGAACAGGTCCAGTGGTGCCCCGTTCA
>DAOWFD010000233.1 GCA_030638185.1 Candidatus Aegiribacteria sp. | reverse complement strand
ATATTCCTTTCTATGCGTTGCTAACAATATCAAGCATTGCTAACAATGCGCTATGATGCCTGTATTGTCAAGTGCAAATTAAGAGATCAAGTATTATGCTGCTTGACAGTTAGATACAGTCGCTTCCGGAAGTAATGAATTATGCATTGCTAACAATGAACAATAGTAGTATTGTTATTATGAATTAGTCAAGAAATCTTTTTTTGAAAGGGATGACATGCAAAAGAACCCTCCGAAAAAACTTCCGGATAGCTTCAAAGACATCTGGAAAGCAATCGCGGAAGCGGATGGTGCAGCATCTTCCCGTCAGGCCCTCGCAGAGGAACTGAGAATTTCGACTCATACCATACAGAGAATACTGGTCGATGGTGATGTACCGGACTTCTCAAATTCTGTGAGCAGACGCATCCTGCACTCCTGGACAAAAACGATTACCAGGCTCGCCTTGCACTTCGACCGAGATCCGCTTGAGTGGGTGAAGATGGTTGGAATTGATCCCGAAGACAGGATAATGGAAATCATCGAAGAGGTAATTTCCAGGAAGGTTGAAATTTTTTCCATTCCTCATGATGTCCTTACACGGAGCATTATCGGTACAGTACGTCCCGTTCCGTTCTCCGCATCTCTTAACTCTTCTGACAATTCTTTCTTTGAAGGTCTTGGCAGGAGAATGTTTGAAATAGTAATCCCTGAACTGAGGGAGAGAAATATCATTCCGGATGAATTACTTATTGATTCTGACGCTTCTCACGGAAGATCGGTATCGGTTCGGGGCAGAGCAGATGGCAAGCAGCTGACGACAGGCAAATTCTGTCATTCCTGCCTTGCACCTCTGGACGATGAACATAATGTGGGAGCATCTGATATTTACTGCTGCTATTGCTCAGATGAAAATGGTAACCTTCTACCCAGAGAAAAGGTTCTTCTGATTATGACGGAATGGTTCATGATGTGGCAGATGGACCTTACGGAATCTGAAGCACGCAGACGCGCAGATTTCTACATGTGTTCAATGCCTGCATGGAATTAACCCGGATATTAGTCTTCGAGGAGATCACTGAAGAAGACAAGGAAGACTGCGATTCTTCTCGTCATGTTCTGGTGACTTCCATCAGCGTAGAGAATAACTCGAAAACAGTCATCTTCAACAGTTCCGTCACTCTGGATCTCAGCGATCATCATAAATCTTGAATCCGTGAGCCTGCCACTCCGTGTGATGGTGAACAGCTCGTTGAATGAGCTGTCTTCAATTCTTCCATCTTCGTTAATGTGCCCCAGTGTATGGAAAGCGTCGTCCTCTATTCTGCCATCGTCTCTTATATATCCAAGGGTTTCGAAAGAGGCGTTTTCAATTCTTCCGTTATCCTTTATGTAGGCAAGTGTATTGAAACTGCTGTTTTCAAGGCGGATGTCTCCAGCTGATACAATTGTTATTGTAAGAAGTATCATAACCGCTGTTAAAAGTAAGATTCTCATTTACCCCTCCTTTCTGTACTGTAAGGGTATGCTGAACTCTGAACGGAGCGATGTCAAGTAATGAACTGGCTGATAGTACTATTATTAATATTTTCACTACTCTCAACAGACTTGGTGGATATCAATTCAGCCGGTGAAGAAGCTCTGCGGACACTCCCCGGGATTGGTCCGGTCAAGGCAGAAGCCATTGTGGAGTACCGGGAAAGGTTCGGTCCTTTTCTGCGGCTCTCCGATCTTGAGTACGTCAACGGCATAGGTCCCGCGACGATTTCCCGTATTAAAGAATATATTTTCATTGACAGCATTTCCATCACAGTAACAGACACTCTGCACTGGCTTGAGTCTGTGGATTCACTTGCACCACTGCTTAACGTGTATTTTCTGGATGTAGGCCAGGGGGACGCCATTCTTATAAAAGCAGCTTTCGGTGAAACCTGGCTTTTTGACGGAGGACCGGACACTGGCGGCCCTCTTGAACCAGCTGTTGTTTTTCGACTTCATGAAATAGGTGTGGATACACTGGATGTTGTCGCTTTTTCTCATCCGCATTCGGATCACGTTGGAGGACTTGCATCAGTCATAAGGAATTTCACTGTACTGAAAGTTCTGGATCCTGGTATGCCCTTTTCTTCCTTCATATACGAGGATTTCCTGAATGCTGTGATGGATGAAGGTTGCGATTATATGTTTCTTGAAGAAGGCAGTGAGTTCCAGCTGTCCCCATATGTTACGGCATGTGTAGTTTCCGCGGGAATGGAAGGAGTGAATTTAAACATAAATGAAAATTCCGCTTTGCTCAAAATCACATGCGGCAATTTCTCCACTATTCTTACCGGAGATATCGAGGAGAACGCTGAACGGATGCTGACTCCGGATGCGGAGCCGGTAACGGTACTGAAAGTTCCCCACCATGGCAGCATATCCTCTATTTTTCCACCGTACCTCAGGAGACTGAGTCCACAGTTCGCGGTTTTCTCAGCAGGCAGGAACAATAGCTTCGGTCATCCTCATCCTCATGTTATCGAAATTTACATGGAGCTCGGATCTGAAATCTTGCGAACAGACAGACTCGGGACTATTGTTGTGCGAACTGATGGAGAAAAAGTCAGCGTTTCATCTTTATAGAGATTTAGTTCAACCAGGGGAATGCAGTGAAACTCAGATCAAGACTTGCACCATATGTCTATATTCTGCCTGCACTTATAATAGTACTTGCATTCAGGACTCTTCCTATCCTGAGTTCCTTCACCGCATCGTTTACAGATTATGATATCGGCGGTTTCCATGGTTTCATAGGTTTCGACAATTACGCGAGGATGCTTTCTGATGCCCGTTTCTGGCAGAGCGTTATTAATACTCTGTATTTTGTTATCGGAGTTGTTCCAGCAGGTATAATAATACCTCTTTTCCTCGCGATTCTTCTCAGGGGGAAACTTGCAGGAAAGAGCTTCTACAGAACCATCTATTTCCTGCCTGTGGTTACTTCGGCGGTAGCGATCTCAGTTGTATGGACATGGTTATACAATCCCGAAGCGGGTCCGATTAACCAGATAATCACTCTTTTCGGTGGAGAACCTCTTCTGTGGCTCAGAGAGCCGCGGGGAGTTTTCGAGATGCTTCTGTCACCACTCGGTATACACCCCAGAGGGATTCTTGCCGGCCCAAGCCTGGCTCTTGTATCGTTAATGATGGTCAGCGTCTGGAAAGCCACCGGTTACAATACAGTACTTTTTCTTGCGGGACTGGAAAATATCCCCGGCACCTATTACGAAGCAGCCAAACTTGATGGTGCAGGCACCTGGGGAACATTCAGGAACATCACCTGGCCTCTTCTTTCTCCAACCACCTATTACGTTCTGATAATGAGTACTATTATTTCATTCAAGACATTCGCTCTTGTCTATGTCATGACTCCTCCTCCGGGAGGAGGACCTCTCGGAACCACAAACGTGATGGTTTTCTATCTGTTCCAGAAAGCGTTCGATCGATTCGATATCGGTTATGCCAGCGCCATATCGGTTTTCCTGTTCCTGGTTCTTCTGTCACTCACCATCTTCCAGCGAAAGATAGCGGGTAGAAAAGTGCATTACGGATCATGACAGCACGAATCCTGGCACTGAACACCACCAAGCATTTCTTCCTTATCCTGGGCGGAATCGTAATGCTTCTGCCTTTCCTGTGGATGATAAACACATCTCTTCAGCAAGGCGGTTTCGGTAATTACGTGGAAGCATGGACAAAGGTCCCGTTCGGCAGATATTTCCTTAATACCCTTATTGTTACAATCCTTACTGTAGGCGGGGTCCTGGTTACATCCTGTCTTGCAGCCTACTCCTTCGCTACGATGAAATACAGAGGAAGGGACATGCTTTTTCTGTTGTTTCTTTCGACGATGATGGTTCCCCAGCCGGTGTACCTCGCTCCATCTTATGTGATTCTATCCAAACTGGGATGGATCAATACGTATCTTGCTCTGATTGTACCGTGGACAGCGAATGTATTCAGTATATTCCTTCTCAGACAGCACTTCAGAACTATTCCGTTATCACTCTATGAAGCGGCTGTTCTTGACGGATGCAGCAGGCTCAAATACCTGTGGAAGGTTGTTCTGCCTCTGTCAAAATCTGTGCTCATCACAGTACTTCTTTTCAATATTATAGGTTCCTGGAACAGCTTCATGTGGCCGCTGGTTGTTACACATTCAGAGAATCTGAGAGTTCTTCAGGTCGGACTTTCCTACTTCAACCAGGAACAGTCAAGTAATTTCCACCTGCTTATGGCCGCTTCCACTTTCTCAACAATGCCTTTGATAATCCTGTTCATCGCGGCGCAGAAGCGGATAGTGACCAGTTACTCAAGATCAGGGATCAAGGATTAATGTGAAAAAAGTACTTCTCATTGTCTGCCTTGTTGCTGCATCTATATCGGCAGCGGAAGGCCTATATTCCGAAGCGGTATCTTTTCTTATGCGACTTTCATCTCAGGGATACACGGGAAGTGGGATTATGGCTCTTGAACTCTCGATCCTTGAACCCTGTACGCTGTCAGTTTACCCTCCTTCTCATTCAGCCGGAGGGTTTTATATCGGAATGGGCGGGAACAATACTCTCAATCTCGATCTAAGACTGGAGGGAGAGCAATGGTTCATAGAGGATTCCATGCCTGATGATTTGCCTGTTCTGAGACTGGACTCGACAGAAGTCGCTGAAGGAAACCGTCTTATCATCTGTGCAACGGACATGATTCGTGGCTGCAGGATAGATAGCGCTACGGTAATATGGGCATTTCTCCCTGTTGACCGGAATGGGTTATAATTATAGTCTACTCAATATTGAAGAATGATTTGCGAAATGGAGAATATCAATGAAGAAATTTCTGGCTGCAGTCCTGTTGACGGTAATATGCGGTACTGCATCGGCAGGCACTGCGGGTTTTGCTTTTTTACAGGTTCCCACAGGCGCCAGGGCTGTTTCCATGGGTGGCGCTTTCACCGCGGTTCCCGGGGATCCGATGGGGCTTTACTGGAATCCCGCGACACTTGCCGCGATGGACAAACAGATGTTCACTTCTACCTATACCGGTTACCTGATGGATATGCAGGCGGGGTTCGCCGGATGGGTCAATCCAACCGGCAATGATGTCGTTGGAGCATCAATCAACTATTTCTACGGTGGAAGCTTCTTGCGAACCTCTATGACGCACCCTACGGGCACTGGAGAGGAATTCAGCACGAACAGTGTTGCGCTGGGTGGTACTTACGCCTTCAGATTCGGCCCTTCTTTTGCAGCGGGAACTACAGCGAAATTCGTATATTCAAACATAGACACATACAGTGGTAACGCTTTCCTTGTTGATGCTGGAGTCTGGTACAGACCGTCATGGATATCACTTGGATTCGCGGTCAGGAACGTGGGAATTCAGACGAAAGCTTTTTATCAGGAAAATGACCCCATGCCAACTGAAGTGGCTGCCGGAGCAAGCGTAGAACTGCTCGATGGAAAACTCCTCGTAGCAAGCGATATCACTTACCCGTTCCAGGGTGATCTCAATGTTGCTCTTGGTATCGAATACAATCCCATGGAGATGCTGTTCCTCAGAGCAGGCGGGAATCTCCATGACAAAGACGCGGCGGACAATGCAGGGGGCAGTATTATTGACGCTCTCGCTTTCGGGGTTGGAACGGCGTGGAACAGCTTCAACCTGGACTACGCGTTCAAGCCTTTTGCTGATCTGGGTAATATTCACAGGATAAGCCTCGGCATTTCTCTGTGAGTCACACCGCCTGGATCTTTTTGCTCGTTTTTGCAGCATTAGCGATTTCATCCTGTAACAGAGAATCCAGAATCGAAAGCAGACAGAGAAGGTTGAATACTTTCAGATCAGTTCTTCCTATGGATGTTAGAAACGAATTTGATGAAATCATCGACAGCGAGAATTGCGCGGATGTAGGTTTCCTTCTTGAGGAAGCAAGAGCATGTGATATTTCTGTTGATGCCGCTATTGATTCAATAGTGCGTGCTGAACTGATTGATACTTTCAGTAATGAAGAGATTGTGTATTTTTTCTGGTATTATTTTGCGCAAGCTATAGAAACAGGTTCCGTGAGAGAACCCTAGGGAGGGTTTCCGGTTCCGCTAACCGGGCACAAGATTAATTCCGGAATTGTCATCCTGATAAATCACTTCGCCAAGAGGAGAACAGTCAATATGTATAAAAAACTGGGGCTGGATCCCCCTGATAGTCCTCCAATCCGACTCGACCGAACAAAGGTCCGTGGTGAATTCGGTTTGCAGGTCGATGAACTGAGCGGACAGCACCTGTACGCGTGTTATCAATGCGGAAACTGCTCATCCGGCTGTCCTCTTGCGCAGGAGATGGATATCCTCCCGAACAGAATCATCCGCCTCGCCCAACTCGGACAGAAAGAGGAGATTATCCACAGTAAAACTATCTGGATCTGCGCAAGCTGCTTCCAGTGCACAGTCAGATGCCCCAAGGGAATTGACATCCAGGCAATTATGGACACGCTCAGGCAGATTGCTATGGATGAAGGGGTAGATCATTTCGGTCCGGACCAGATCGATCCCAAACATGCGGCTGAAGTTCCTCAGCCAGGGCTTGTAGGAGTTTACAGAAAGCTGTCAACCTAGAACTGGAGGAAACATGGCCAAGGTTGCTTACTATCCGGGCTGTGCTCTGAATGAACGGTCTTCCCACCTTGACCGTTCTGCCAGGGACGCGACAGAAAAACTCGGATTCGAGCTTGATGAGCTTGAATCCTGGACCTGCTGCGGAGCCGTTCCCCCGGTCTCAAAAGAACGGATAATGAACCTGATAGCTCCATCAAGAATACTCAAGGATGTCAGAGATTCAGGCAGGGATATGCTCATAACAATTTGTGATTTCTGCTACAACACTCTGAAAAGAACGAATTTCAGTATCAGAACTGATGATATCATCCGAAAAAGAGTAAACGCCTTTCTTGCTGACGATACTCCGACAAGAACATACCTGGAAGAGGATAAAACTCCCT
>DAOWFD010000067.1 GCA_030638185.1 Candidatus Aegiribacteria sp. | reverse complement strand
CCTTGCAGACCTCACTCCGGCTAATTTCGTACTTCTCAGGGGTTTTGCCCTTCATAAAGAATTTCCCTCGATAGAGGAGCGGTTTGGTCTTACCGCTGCCGCGGTGGCTCTGTATCCCATGTACAGGGGAGTTGCCGGGCTGGTGGGTATGGAGATCATGAAATGCTCGTCTGAAGATATCCACGGGCAGGTGAAGGCCGTGAAGAAAGCCCTGGACAGCGGCCATAATTTCATTTTCCTTCATCATAAACCTGCCGACAGTGCGGGTGAAGACGGGAATGTCCAGGCCAAGATCAGCGCCATAGAGGATTTCGACAGGGCATTGCCCTCATTTCTGGATTCCGGCTTTGATGTAGTTTGTATAACCGGAGACCACAGCACTCCCTGTCCTATGAAACTCCACAGCTGGCATTCGGTACCTGTACTTATCCATGGAGGACCCCAGAGATCGGGATACAGCTCTGCGTTTTCTGAGAGACAGGCCCTTTCCGGGGCGCTGGGTTCGTTCAGGTCAACCGAAATAATGCCCCTTCTTCTGGCATCGGCTGGAAAACTGGCAAAATTCGGCGCCTGAAATGGTAAGCGATGCCCTTGTTGCACTGTCAGGAGGGATGGATTCATCCTTTGCCCTTTCCCTCTGCATTGAACGCTACAGTCATGTAAGAGCTGGTTACGTCGATACTTCCGGCTGTGGTATTCCCCCGGAAGTAAAAGATACTGCCGGTGCTGCCGGAGTGGAGCTCGTTATTGTAGACGCTTCGGAGAAATTCCAGCGGGAAGTCATTATCTGGTCGGAGAAGATGCTGTCACTAGGCCTGACTCCCAACCCCTGTGCCAGGTGCAACGCAAGAATAAAACTCCTTTCCATGCACAAGATCCTTAAGCCTTCTGAAATACTTGTTACCGGCCATTACGCCAGGAAGGACGGAGCACTTGTACAGCGCGGTGTTGATCCTTCGAAGGATCAGAGTTATTTCCTTTCCCTCGTGAACAGTGAAATAGTGAAAGACTGCATATTCCCTCTGGGAGACATGCTGAAAGAGAATGTTCGCAAAGAGGCGTCACACCTGAGCATTCCCTTCAGAAAGAAGGAAAGCATGGACCTCTGCTTCAACCTGACGATCGGAGATGAAAAGCCTGGAAGAGTGATGGATCTTACCGGGAGGGAGATCGGCAGACACAACGGCGTAGGTAATTATACCGTCGGTCAGAGAAAGGGGCTTGGAGCCTATGGAAGAAGGATGTACGTGGTTGCTGTCAATTCCCTTGACGGGACCGTTACAATAGGTAGAAAGAAAGACCTGCTTTCAACAGGATGCACCGCGGTGGAAATGAACTGGTTCAGGAAACCATCGAGTTTTCCAGCCGAAGTCCTGGTTCAAATCAGGTACAGGAGGAAAGCCGTTCCAGCGATTCTTGATTACGAAGACGACAACCTGCATATTGAATTCAGCAGGCCTGAAGAGGCTGTTGCACCGGGGCAGGTCTGTGCTATATATCTGAACACTTCGGTGATAGGAGGAGGAATAATCTCCTCAACTGAACAGCTCGATTGGAAAAGTGATGAATAGCAAACTTGTCAGCGAGATATTGAGCCAGAAGAACGAAAAGGATGCGGTAATACTTGCCCACAGCTATCAGCCGCCGGAAATACAGGATATCGCTGATCATGTTGGAGATTCCCTGCAGTTAAGCAGGATCGCGGCATCAACTGTATCCGGGGTGATCGTTTTCTGTGGCGTTAGATTCATGGCTGAAACAGCACATATTCTCTCTCCTGACAAGACAGTCATTCTTCCTGAACCTGATGCCGGGTGTCCTCTCGCGGACTGCATAGAAGTACCTGCCCTCAGGTCCATGCAGAAGTTGTATCCCGATGCCCTGACGGTTCTGTACGTTAACTCCCCGGCCGATGTAAAAGCCGAGAGTTACGCCTGTTGTACTTCCGCGAACGCCCTTGAAGTGGTTGAAAGTACGCCCTCTGATGAGATTATCTTCGCTCCCGACAGGAACCTTGGGACTTTCGTATCAAGAAAGTCCGATAAAACCTTTCATATCTGGAACGGGGCCTGCAGATGCCATGCCATTGCGGATTTGCAGGATATAAAGACCAAAATGGAGGAATGGCCGGACGCGGAACTCCTGGTACACCCGGAAACCCCTCCCGAAACCTGGGAGCTTGCCCATGCTGTGCTGGGAACGGGAGGTATGATAAGACATGTTGGAGAATCGAGCGCGAAAAGATTCATTATTGGAACCGAAGAGGGGATGGTCTACAGGCTCAGGACCCTTTATCCAGACAGGGAGTTCGTAGGTGGAGGGGATATATACTGCGTCAACATGAAGAAGATAACCCTGCAGAAAATACTCGATTCCCTCAGGAACCTGGAGCCTGTGATCGAACTCGATACTGAAACCAGGGAAAAGGCCTACGCGGCCGTAGCAAGAATGACGGAGATAACCGGATGAGAAAATCAGTAATCGGTATTACATTTAACTGGTACGCAAACGATGAATCCAAGGTTCCATCTTACGGGAAATGGCGTTTCGAGCTCAACCAGAGCTATGCGAAATTGATAAGTAAGGCAGACGTTGTCCCGGTTGGAATTATTCCCACTTCGGAGGATACCCGGAGCATACTGGACATAGTTGACATGATCCTCCTCACAGGCGGTGGCGACCCCGACCCAGTACTGTACGGTCAGCAGGACAACGGAGCCATTCAACACTGGCGGGATAGACCCCTCTGGGAAATGGAGCTGTACCGGAACGCTCGTGAGATGAAGATCCCCGTATTCGGTGTATGCCTGGGAATACAGCTGATAGCCATAGCGGAGGGAGAACAGCTCATCCAGAATATCTCCACTCAGGTGGAAAACGCCAAT
>DAOWFD010000094.1 GCA_030638185.1 Candidatus Aegiribacteria sp. | reverse complement strand
TTATAAGACTTGAAGGATCAACCGGTTATTCTTACTGGCAGGCCTGCGCGTCTCTGGCCGAAGCAGAGGAGGATGCTGACAGGCGTATATGGGCGCTCAGGAGAGCCAGAGGTGATAGGATCTGTCCTGAATCCAGCCGTAATCTGGGCTGGACCCTTTACATTTCCGGAAGGGATGCCCTGAGGGATGGAGATGTGCTTCTTTCAAAGGAACGGCTTCAGGAAGCCGTCAGTCTTGGTGATTCTTCAGAAGTTTACGTTCACAAAGCCGATTCGTTGATGGAACTTATACATGAATTTGAAAAATCTGTTCCTGGTAATTATTAGCATCATCCTGCTCCTGATCGCGGGAAGATGTCTTCAGAGACCACCCTGGCCGGGAGCGGGTGATGAAACAAAGGATAGAACCTCTGAGATTCAACCTATTAAAATTGATGTTTCAGAATTCCGATGTCTTCATTATTATAGATATTATGAATTGATGAAAATCTGCGGTAAGATTACCGCTTCAATGCCCGGAGGATAGATACCGTGTTAAAGAAAGTGGTCAAGTCACTTTTCGGTGACAAACAGAATAAGAAAATCACCGGTCTCCAACCATACGTTGATGAAGTGAACGAATACTTTGAGAGGCTTGAACCGCTTTCTGAAGAGGAATTAAAGGATTTTACCAGACAATTCAGGGTCAGGCTGGCGAAGGGCGAAACCCTTGATGACATAATGTGTGAAGCCTTCGCTATCGTAAAAGAATCCTGCAGGAGGCTACTCGGTCAGTCATGGGTGGTCACCGAACACGATCTTGAATGGAACATGGTCCCTTTTGATGTTCAGATAATGGGAGCCGTGGTACTCCATCAGGGTAAAATCGCGGAGATGGCAACAGGTGAAGGTAAAACACTCGTTGCTGTAATGCCCATGTACCTGAACGCGCTTGAGCTGAATACTGAGTGGATGGAACTTGCCGAAGAGAAGTACGGTGATGACCCGGATAAATGGGAGTTCGAACCTGTTGAGGATATTCCCGTCGGGAAGGGTGCTCACCTGGTAACCGTGAACGATTACCTCTCCAAAAGAGACGCTGAGTGGATGGGTGGTGTCTACGAGTACCTTGGCCTTACCATCGGTTGCATACAGATGGAAATAACTCCCGAGGAACGCAGGAAGCGGTACCTCAATGACATCACCTACGGAACCAACAGTCAGTTCGGATTCGATTACCTTCGGGACAATATGGCTGTCCAGCTTGTGAACAGGGTTCAGCGGGAGCATAACTACGTAATCGTAGATGAGGTGGACAGCGTTCTTGTCGATGAAGCCAGAACTCCCCTTATCATCTCAGGCCCGGTAGCACATTCGCGGAATCGTTACAAGGAATACAGGAACGATGTTCACAAACTGGTCAGGAAACAGACGGTTCTTGTAAACGGGATAGTTGCCGAAGCGGATGAACTCTGGGAGAAAGGGAATGAAGAAGAAGCTGCCCTTCTGTACCTTAAGGCAAAGAAGGGAGCTCCCAAGCAGAGGAGACTCGTTCGTTCACTGCAGGATCCCGACCGTCTGCAGGCTGTGCAGAGGATGGAAGGCGTTCTTCTACGGGAGAAAAGGGCTCATGAACTGGAAGAAGACCTGCTGTTCGCACTGGATGAAAAAGAGAAATCCATTGCTCTCTCCGAGGCCGGAAGGAAAATGCTTTCTCCCGATGACCCGGATTTCTTCCTGCTCAGTGATATCGGAGATGGGATCGCTGAAATAGAGCTTCAGGATATTCCAGAGGAGAAGAAACAGGAGCTGAGAAGGCAGACCTATCATGAGCATTCTCAGAAAGCTGAAGCTCTGCATAACATCGATCAGCTCCTCAGAGCCTTTCAGCTATACGAGAAGGATGTGGAATACGTTCTTCAGGATGGAAGAGTGGTGATCGTAGACCAGTTCACCGGAAGACTCATGTCGGGAAGACGCTTCAGCGACGGCCTGCATGAAGCTCTTGAAGCCAAGGAGAATGTAGAGATAAGAAGCGAAACCCAGACCCTTGCAACAATCACCATACAGAACTATTTCAGAATGTATTCGAAGCTTGCCGGTATGACGGGAACAGCTGAAACCGAAGCCGATGAGTTCGAAAGTATCTATGGCCTCGATGTGGTTGTCATACCTACAAATGTTCCTGTAATACGGCAGGATTATAACGATCAGGTTTACAGGACCAGACGGGAGAAGTACAAGGCAATAATCGATGAGATTCAGCGGCTTCATTCGATGGGGCAGCCGGTACTGGTGGGTACTGTTTCGGTGGATATTTCGGAATTGCTCGCCAAGTTGTTGAAAGCAAGGAAAATTCCTCACAGCGTTCTGAATGCAAAGCATCATAAGCAGGAGGCTGATATAATCACCAGGGCGGGTCAGCAAGGTGCGGTTACGATCGCCACCAATATGGCAGGACGGGGAACCGACATAAAGCTGGCTGAAGAGATAAAGGAAATCACTGACCGAAGCGGTAATATCGTTCCCGGTGGACTTTTCGTTATAGGTACAGCCAGACATGAATCCAGAAGGATAGACAGGCAGCTTCGTGGAAGATGCGGCCGCCAGGGAGATTCCGGCGCCAGCAGGTTCTACCTTTCGCTGGAGGATGACCTTTTCAGGTTGTTCGCCTCGGAAAAACTTATTGATTTTATGAAAAGGAGTGGAGGAGAGGATGAAGGTGAACCGATCGAGCACTCACTTCTCACAAAGGCCATACAGAGAGCACAGAAAAGGGTTGAAGAGTACAACTTTGGAATAAGAAAGCATCTGCTGGAGTACGATGATGTTGTTAATCGGCAGCGAGAAGTAATTTACGACAGGAGACTTCAGGCCCTTACCGGGGAAGAACTCGCAGAAGAAGTAATCGATATGGTCGGTGCTGTAACGCGGCACATCCTTGTTGATGCAATACCTGATGAAATTGAGGCTGAGGAATGGAATCAGGAGAGGGCACAGCTTCTGCTGGGGGAGATCTCCGGAACCAGGTTTGATCTTTCCAATCTTAAATCGGGAGAATTGTCCGCCGAGGAAACAAGAAATGTTACTGCTGATAAGGTTCTTGAATACTATTACATGAAGAAGGAGAAGATAGGTCTGGAACTCTCCGCCGAACTTGAAAAGCGGGCGGTTCTCAGTTCAATCGATTCCATGTGGAGGGAACACCTGTACGGGATAGACCATCTAAAATCAGGTATTAATCTCAGGGCTTACGCACAGCGTGACCCCCTTGTGGAATTCAAGAAGGAAGCTTTCGGCCTCTTTGAGGAACTGCTTGATAGAATTGATAAGCTCGCTGTAAGGCAGGTGCTTTCCTTATGGCCCAGGAATGCACTGACCGGTCTTCCGGAGAACCGGCAGGTAAGGGGTAATGCCATGCATCCCTCTTCAGCCCTTCCTGCAGCAGGTTCTGTTCAGGGACAGGAACCGCAGAGAAAAGGCGGAAGACCGGTAACAGTTGTAAGGGAGAACCCCAAGGTCGGCAGGAACGATCCGTGTCCGTGCGGAAGCGGGAAGAAATACAAGAAATGTTGCGGAGAATGAAAGGAGATAACGATGGCTGAAAACGGCAAGGGTGAATTCTGGGCATTCGTAGCGGGAGTTCTGACTGGAGGGATAGTAGCCCTTCTTTACGCGCCTGCAAAAGGC
>DAOWFD010000182.1 GCA_030638185.1 Candidatus Aegiribacteria sp. | reverse complement strand
CAAGAAGCCTACGGTAACCATCCAATGCAGCCTCAGATATCACTTTCCCCTCAGGGGTGTCTGGATTCAAGCATGCCGCTGAAAGAATAATATCCAACGCTTTATCGAGTGAAACGGATACTCTCAGTGACAGAATTTTTTTTTCTTCTCCCCTGCGCATCGCAAGAATCCTGTGAGATGGAGTACTGCGTACAGATTCATTCCATTCAAAATAATCCCTGAATTTCGATCCCTCCTCTTCCATTCCCGGAATCACGCAGCATTCATAATTGCCGGTATCCCAGTAAAGCCTTCTCATGGAATCTCTGATCTCAGCATTATGTGCCAGTTCTTCTGCAACAATATCCCGTGCTCCTGAGACAGCGTCCTCTGCCGTTTCAACGCCTTTCTCGGGATCCAGATATCCAAGCGCATACAGAAAAAGATCATCACCCTTCTGAAGCAGTATCCTCTGCGCCAGGGGTTCCAGCCCTTTCTCCCGTGCTTTTGTGGCTCTGGTCCTTCTTTTTGGACGGAAAGGGAGATAGATATCCTCAAGAGAGGTAAGTGTACGAGCACTGCTGATCTTTTCCCTTAACCCGGCGGTAAGAAGCTCCCGCTCATCCAGTGATCGCAGTATGACTTTCCGTCTCTCATCAAGTTTTTCCAGCTGCTCAAGTCTGTCCCTGACAGTTATGACGGAAACTTCATCCATGCTTCCGGTAGCCTCCTTACGATACCTTGCGATAAAGGGTACAGTAGCTCCTTCTGATAGCAAGGATGCAACGGCGGCAATGTGCATTCTGTTCAATTTAGTTTCAGTGGATATCTTCTCAAAATGACTGCTTTGCATTTTCACTCTTTCAGGACTGTTGAATGAATTTAAAGAAAAGATAAGAGGTTTCTGATCTACTATCGGAGATACCGCCATAAGCAGCGGCATGATCGGGAGAATAACTTGAGCCTGTTTCAGATAGATCGTGTCTTCCCTGAAGCAGGACTTTGTGCATCTTAAATTAACTGACTGGAAATCTACTCCAGTTCTTCAAGTGCTTTATTTATCGCATCACGAACCTGAACCATAACTTCGGGAACCAATGTAAGCCCCTTACGAGTGGGCTTCCAGTCCCCTCTGTCATCCATATAATAAATTCTGGCTCCTATGTACTGGTTCCCTTTGAATTCGGAGAGTTCAATTCGGATCAGATCCTCTCCTTTTTCTATGTCCTTGACCGTCTTCTCCACAGTTCCTCCATTCAATATCAATAATCCACAGATTCCGGTTTACCCGGAAGTCTAATGAAAAGGGCAGATGAAATGCAACCCCTGCGCCAGTTTGCAGATTAACTTACATGGATCGCTGCTGGTCAAATCTGAAGATCAATTGTCAATTTGATAAATATCTGGCAGGTAGGGTTTTATCAGCCGCACTCGGAATAACCGCAATTAAGAGCGCAGGAGACGCACCCTGATTCGTATTTGAGAGGTCCTCCGCACATGGGACATGCTCCAGCAAGGTTTTCTGCAACCTCTTCATCGTTCGATTCGGTGATACTCACATTGACATCTTCCTCTTCCAGTACCGGTTCAATGGATTGAATGATGTCCATATTATTCATGGCTAATACATGCATTTTTTCATCGATATACCATTCAATAGTCTGCCCGATAGCATCAGCACAGGAAAGAATTCTGTTGCCGCCCTGCCAGACTATTCTATGGCAGCTTATTCCCTTAAGCTCCTTCACTATAGCCTCGGGCCTGATACCGGATCTCAATGCAAGTGAAATGAGCCTGCTTATGGCTTCAGACTGGCTGGCGGCACATCCGCCTGCTTTTCCCATCTGTGAAAACAGCTCAACCGGGCCTTCTTCGTCCATATTTATGGTTACATACAGTTTCCCGCAACCGGTTCTGATTCTTCTTGTTATACCTGAAGTTACATCTCCCCTGTCCCGTGGACCTATGGGAACTGATGGCAGCTCAACGTCATTGGCCTTATCTGCTTCCTTCTTTGATTTCACAAGGTTAAGAACCTGTTTATCCCTGCTCTTATCCCGGTAGACTGTAATGCCTTTGCACCCAAGCCTTCGCGAAAGCTTGAAAACCTCAGCTACACTCTTGCGCGAAGCATTCTCAGGAAGGTTCACTGTTTTCGAAACAGCATTATCAGTGTATTTCTGGAAAGCCGCCTGCATTCTTACATGGTAAGCAGGAGAGATGTCATGAGAGGTGACAAATAACCTCTGAATATCCCTGGGAATCTCCAGGATTCCCTGGCAGGTCCCCGACTCAGCAACATGTGCAAAGACTTCCTCTGAGAAGAAGTCCAGTTCCCTGGCGATTCTCCCGAATTCAGGTACTACTTCATGCAGCTCATCATCCTCGTCCAGAAGATTGCGTCTTGTAAAAGCGAGAGCGAACACGGGTTCAATACCACCCGAACAGCCTGCAAGAATACTGATTGAACCGGTTGGAGCAATAGTAGTGACAGTTGCATTACGTACCGGGGGCATATGCTTGCTGTCGTAGACACTTCCTTTGAAATTCGGAAACGGTCCCCGTTCCTTGGCCAGGTCAATACTTGCTTTTCTTCCCTTTTCCGCAACGAAACTCATAAGTTCTTCTGCGAAAAGCAGTGCTTCTTCGGAATCGTATGGTATTCCCAACTTGAAAAGAAGATCGGCAAAGCCCATAATACCGAGACCTATTTTTCGGTTGCCAGCCGCCATTTCAGCAATCTCCGGAAGAGGATAACGATTGATCTCAATGACGTCGTCCAAGAATCTGACAGCATTACTCACCGTTTTCTCAAGCCTGGTCCAGTTCAATAAGTATTTGCCGGTTTCGCTCCTGTCTGTCATGACAGAGACATTAATAGAGCCTAGATTGCATGCTTCATACGGAAGCAGCGGTTGTTCTCCGCATGGATTTGTGGCTTCAATATCAGCAATATGTGGAGTAGGGTTCGCGTCGTTTATACGGTCAATGAAGATCAAACCAGGTTCCCCGGAATTCCAGGCGGAATCAACAATTGCATCGAATATTTCATTTGCGTCTTTTGAACCGACTACCATACCGTTTCTGGGGTTGACGATATTGTACTTTGATCCTCTTTCGACAGCATCCATGAATTCATCGGTGGCCGCAACTGAGAGGTTGAAATTATTCAGCTTATCCATATTGCGTTTTACGTTAATGAATTCGTCTATGTCCGGATGATCCACCCTGAGAACCGCCATATTTGCTCCCCGGCGTACTCCACCCTGTTTAACTGTTTCTGTGGCCTGGTCAAAGACATTCATGAAGGAGATTGGACCGCTGGAAACACCCTTTGTCGACAATACGGTATCATTCGCAGGACGTATCTTTGAGAATGAGAATCCTGTTCCCCCGCCACTTTTGTGAATTAGAGCAGTATTCTTAACAGCGGAGAATATGCTTTCCATACTGTCTTCAACAGGAAGAACGAAGCATGCTGAAAGCTGGCCCAGTTCCCGTCCGGCATTCATAAGGGTTGGAGAATTGGGAAGGAATTCTTTTTTTGCGATCATATTGTGGAATATTACCGTCATCTGCTGGACATCATTACCGAATTTTTCCTCAGCCGATGCAACTGCTTCAGCAACACGAATAAGCATATCCGCGGGTTTCTCAAGGATCTCCCCGGATTCTGATCTCTTCAGGTAGCGCTTTCTCAGAACGGTGTGCGCATTTTCGCTGAACTCAGGTTCGATCAAACCCCCTAAATCGATTGAAGGATTGCCGCCTTCAACAACCTGATCCTTACTGCTATCCGTTTGTGAGAATAAATCACTTTGCAGATGAAGCTCTGCCAACTACACCCTCCCCCCTTTTGATAAGGGGTAATACCATGCAGATATTGCATACATTAATTATTAATCTGCATTTCTTGAACTATATCCCTGTCTTCCAATGGGTATGGTATTTCAACTGCCATTTAAATTCAGATCAAATTAAAACCCTGTCAATATGAGTAGACTATCAATATTTTGTACCGTTGGCAAGGGGGCACTACTACAGGTTGTACCTAACGATAACCTATTGGCATATGTATGGTTCGTTTGCTAGTTTATAAGCAACGAAAATAGTACTTATTTGGAGAAAAATGAAAAGCAAACGGAGGAAGAGCTTTGAAAAAGAGGTACTCTGTCATCTGGACAGACTCTTCGGATATGCGATGCATCTCTGTAAGAACAGTGAAGACGCATCCGACCTTGTCCAGGATACTTATCTGAGCGCGCTTAAATCAGAAAAGCAGTACTCTCTAGGAACAAATGCCGGAGCATGGTTGTTTACGATTATGCGAAACACGTTCCTGAATACGATGAGAAAAATGAGTAGAAAACCGACTGGCATGGCTGGAGAATGGATAGAACAAATGACCAGGGAAGACATACCGGAGCTGAAAAAGCACGGCCCGGACCCTGGCGTCAAATGCCTGGACAATCTTCTAAAGGAAGATATTACCCGGGCTTTCGATAGTCTTCCCGAAGAATTCAAGGATACTGTAGTACTCTGCGATGTACAGGGGTTTTCCTATGCGGATATTGCAGCAATCCTTGATATCCCGATAGGTACAGTAAGATCAAGAATACACAGAGGCAGGTTTATACTGCGTCATCTGCTTGCTGATTGGGAAAATGTTGCAATGGGGGGGAGTTAGTATGACCTGCGAGGATGCTCGTTTAAATATGCATGATTACATCTCGGGAGAGCTTGGTGCAGAACATCACAAACCCCTTATGGATCATATGGACGAATGCCCGAACTGTCGGGAGTTCTTCAGACAGACTCAACGCATTCAGACAACTATGAAGGATTTCATGCAGTACGAGGCTCCTTTCGAACTGCAAACCGCAGTTTCAAGTATACTGGCAAATGCATGACTTACCGAGATCGGATCAGACAGGCAGCAGGATATTACCAGCAATAATCGCATTTCTGCTTCTTGCGTCAATTCCGATACTTTTCCGGAAGCCTGCGACCACAATGACAAACATTGAAGAGATAGCCATTCATGCATCCACGCTTTCCTTATCCGATTCCGCATGGTCCGGCAGCTGGTGGATCTTTGATGGGATTGAACCTCCACTTCCCGGCTGCGTAGCCTTCGGAACGCATAATTTATACCCTATTCGACTTATTACAGCCAGAGATGTGCAAACCGGTGATGTTCTTATCAGAATTATTTCACCCTTGAGTATCCCATCGGATGAGAATGCAATGAATCGTCAGAACCTTCATTTCAGCTCTTTTGTGCAGGATACAGATGCATTAGTTCTTATACATCAACAGGGCTCCGAATCCTGGCCCGTCAACCTGTTTTCGATTATTACTAATGGTTGATTTTGCAGGATTAATGTGGTTCATTCTGAAGCCGATTGTTCATGAACGGAAAGACATCAATATGAAAAGACCAATTGTGTTGCTCCTGATTGTCCTTATTCCTATCTTCAGCTGCAATGAAAGAACTGATCAAGTTGAATCCATCAATGTTGACTTAACTTATACAGACTCCCTTACTGTTCAGCTGCCCGGTTTTCTTATTGCACCTACAGGGGATACTGTTCAGACTCTTCCTGAAACTGATGTTATTCTCTACTATTGGCTTCCTCTTGAGAGATACGATGAGATGCAGGATGATCTCCGTTTTCTGGCTTCACTTGATACATTCTATCTTGTTCTGCCTGTGCAGCCGGACCATGAATCACGTAACCATGCTCAGCGGGTAGTAAACAACATGGAGATATCTTTGCCGGTATACCTGGCCGACTCCGCCGTCATGGAAATCATTGATACCGGTATTCTGCCATCCTGCCTGATTCTGACTCCCGAAGGTGAAGAAATTTCTGGAAGTGGTTTCGGAGCACCTTCAAGGCTTCTGGCTTCAATCCAAAGTAGGAATTAATGGACAGATTTTTCCTGAGTGATATTCATCTCTTTCCGGAACCGGAGCCTCATCCCGGCCGGGAAAGATTCATTTCCTTTCTGGATTATCTCCATGATTCTTTTAGTCCCGGTGAACTCTGGATACTGGGTGATCTCTTCGATTTCTGGTTCGAATACCGGAGTGTCGTTCCATCCGGATACGAAAGATGCACCTCCTCAATAAGAAAACTGACTGACAGAGGCTGGATGTTTCACTTCATTCCGGGAAATCATGATTTCTGGATCGGAAGACATTTCATTGAGGCAACGAGAGCTGTAATCCATTTCGATGAGTATCTTATACTGGATCTTGATGGAAAAAGGGTGCTTCTTTCTCATGGCGACGGGCTGGGATCAGGCGATAGAGGTTACAAGCTTATGAAACCGGTCCTGAGATCGGTAATAAGCAGGTTCCTGTTCAGCCTTCTTCATCCGGATCTGTGTACTTTTCTAGCAAGGCACTTTTCAGATACCAGTAAGAGAATCCTCAGGAGTGACCTTGATATAATACCCTCGGGAATGCAGAAATGGATCAGTGGCAAATTTGATGAGGGTATTGATATCATTATTACAGGCCATACACACCTGGACACTGTTACCAGGAGTAATAAAGGTATATATGTTTCTCTTGGAGACTGGCTGACGAGGTTTACCTACTGCCATATGAGAAATGGTACGGACGAACCTGAACTTCTTGAATTTTCCTGTAAAACAATCCCGAATCCCGGGAACTATTGAAGGAGCGGTGATAAACTTGGCCTTGGAGAAAACCTTCATGAACATGGATATTTCTATCGTAATACCGGCGTTCAATGAAGAGGAAAGTATTTCCGAACTCGTGCGGGAGATCTCCGAATGCATGCGTGGTATACTCTATGAAATCATTATCATCGATGACGGCAGTACAGATGGAACCTGGGAACGGATCACGGAACTCTCCTCCCTATTTCCCCTGAAGGGTCTTAAACTGAGCAGCAACCAGGGAAAAGCTTCGGCTCTGGCAGCCGGTTTCGGGGAATCATCGGGAAAGTATGTGGTTACAATGGATGCCGATCTTCAGGACGATCCTTCCGAGATCCCCGAGATGATCAGGCTTATGGAGGAGAAGAACTACGACCTCGTAAGCGGCTGGAAAAAGAACCGGAAGGATCCTGCCGGCAAGACTCTTCCTTCGAAGCTGTTCAATCTCACGGTTAAGCTCACTACAGGTGTGAAACTCCATGACTTCAACTGTGGACTGAAGGTCTACAGAAGAAGATTGGCAAAGAATCTGGAACTGTACGGAGAAATGCATCGATACACTCCTGTTCTTGCAGCACAACAGGGCTTCTCAGTGGGGGAGAAAGAGGTGCATCACCGACCCAGGAAATACGGAAAAACGAAATATGGAATGGCCCGTTTCTTCAGGGGATTCTCGGATCTCCTGACCGTTCTTTTCCTTCACAGGTACTGCTACAGACCACTGCATTTCTTCGGGGGCATCGGAATCATTGTTACACTCATAGGATTCGGGATCTCCGCATACATGACCGTCCTCTGGTTCGGTGGGGAACCCATAGGCAGAAGGCCATTGCTTTTACTCGGTGTACTCCTTCTGGTGGTTGGATTCCAGTTCATCTCCTTGGGTCTCCTTGGGGAAATGTTTCTGAAACTGTCTTCCAGATCACATTACAGCTTAAGGAAACGAACCGGAGAATAAATCAGGGAGGAAGCTCAATAAAGGAGACCGGAGTACGGTGATATGTCGAATCACCAATCTGCTAATTCAATTTGATAATCCTTAGAGAACCGGAGATGCTTCCCATATGGGTGAACTTCACAAAGTACGCGCCCGCCAGCGGAATCACTCAGTTCAGGTCTATATTATTTAGCTCGGATTATCATGGAGCCCATAAGTGCGTTCAAAATTGGAATTCTGGAGAACCATCTCTCTATCCGGTACAAAATTTCGGTAATCGGTGCAGGACATCTGGAACCCACTAATCCGGCATATTCAATATCCAGAACGGAGTATCCTGTCTCCTTAAGTAGTCTCTTGATAAATGAACGGGAAAATACTTTCTCCGACGGCGACCAGCGGTTTTTACGGAATGGTCTTAGTATTGGAATGCCGAACGCAAAAAACTTGCCGGGACTATACAAATTGGGTTCCCTGAATACAATTCTTGCCTGTTGCGTTTTAGTACGCCTTACTTCCTGCAAAGCCGTACTTAAATTAGGAAAATGGTGGAGAATGGCGTTACCTACTACGGCATCGAAAACGCCATCTTTGAAAGGGAGCTGTTCAGCATTACTGACGACATATTGCACACTGCTCCCGGCCTTGGACCTGGTTACTTTTATCATTTCCGGTGAAATGTCCAGGGAAACTAACTGCACTTCTCCTTCGGCAAATTCTTTTGTGTACTCTCCCGTACCGCTGCCGAGTTCTAAAACGGTCATCCCTTCTCTCAGTTCCGCACCTTTAATAATCGACCGAGCCCTGCGTTTGATACGATTCATGCCCACAGGTGAAGTGCTTATAATCATTTTATCATATAATTCTGCCCGTCGATCAAAGAATGCTCGTTCCTTCTCGCTAAGAGATACTTTTTGAGGATTATCTTTCATCGAACAGTCCTTTACGGTTTGCTATCCTTTTAAATGTCGACTGGCAAGTCGTTCAACAGCAGTCAATTATGGTACGGTCCCAGTGTAAATACGCATATCATGCCATCGACACGTATCAGTGTTGCGATCAATAGTTGTGGCTTCAGGTAAATGAGTGCATCCTTCACGCAAAGGCACGATAAAACCCGTCCTCGAAGTAGGGAAAAAGGATGATAAGCCTATGAAGAAAAATACACTATCCGAGCTGAGAAGTCGAGTAGAGGATAAATCAAGAAGTGCGATTGATGAGCAATTACTCAAGGGAGCCAGGCGGATGCTGCAGTCAGCCATAGAATCTGAAATGACCTGCTCCTCTATAACTAATCAACGTGATATGTAGTGTAGCTACGATTTCAGGAGGGCAGAAATGGGCAGCAATTCAATAAAGGAGACCGGAGTACCGTGATATGTCGAATCACCAATCTGCTAATTCACTTTGATAATCCTCAGAGAACCGGAGCTGCTTCCCATATGGTTGATCTTCACAAAGTACGCACCGGGTGGAGCGGAATTTCCTGACTCATCAACCCCGTCCCATACTACTGAAGATGAACCTGGATCTTCGTAAACTACTTCAATACGTCTTACAACATGTCCTGCAATATCATAGATAAGCAGTGTTACATTATCAGATATTCCAGTCAGATTGAATGTTGTAATGGATTGAAACGGATTGGGTCCAACGGAAACACTGAATGCTTCATAATCCAGATTAGGATCTTTATTAATCCCCACTGGCCCAACGACTTCAATATCATCAATGTACCAGCCCTCTCTATTACCTGCTGCATCGCTGCCGAATACATATCTTAACATCATGGGCCCGTACTGATTCGGTAAAAAATCGACTGATACCAGATACCAGTCTGAATATCCTGAGAATACTCCTGTTGAAGGGGAAAACGGACCTGTTGAACTGGAGACTATTTCGTAAGGATATCCACCAACAGGTTCAACAGTCTCCCAGTTTCCGAATTGACCAATCTGCAGGAGCCCTCCATCATACGCCAGATTACCTGAACCAAACTGTGCATCAATCCTCATCCAGAAAGATAGCTCTCCGTTTATAGGGATGTTAAAGAAAGGTGATTCAATGGCACAGTACAACAGATCATCGTAGTCCCCGAGATCGACATCTCCACATTTGAAGGAGTGCATTCCAGAAGGAGTGTGATTCTGAGAATCACTTACATGCCAGTTATCCAACCATCCTTCCTCCACCGTTGTAATCGTCCAGGGATATGGATAAGTATCCCCTTCACAATCGCAGCTGATACCGCAACCTACGGGTATCTCGAAAGGTATAAGCTGGTTAACTCCATTGTCAGCGAAGACAGTAATCTGCATGGGATATGTTGTCTGTTCCACTGCTGAATTCAGAGCTCTTACAATGCAGGATTCGAATGGCTCCGCGTTTCCCCCCGGTGAAATATTTCCATACTCAAAGTAGGCCGTGAGAACCTGAATCATCGGTGATAGGGATTGCAGAACCCCGAAGGTGTTCTCAAGAGTTTCAGAACCGTCGTTCCTTATTCCAATCTTAAACTCAATCTCCTCGCCGGGCTCAAATGCCATATCCCCATCTCCAGAGGAACCTCCGAACATATCATCATCCACTGTCATGCTGTTGAGATTAATAGATGAACCTTCTGTAATCGCTTGAAACCAATCCCAGTAAGCATGATACTCGCCTCCGGTCATCAGACCCACACGTCCAGAAACAGGATTTGGGTCGATAGCTGAGAATTCCCACTGTTGTCCTGTTGATGGAACTTCTATAAGGAAAATCAGACTATCTTCCTTGCAGGTGAATGTAAGCTCGTACCAGACGTTTGATGGAAAATCGTGGTATATGGATTTGTACTTGGTGCTAACATTTCCGTTGTATATCCGGCGAATCCTTGCCACATCATGATCCGGTGATACATAAGCACATACACCGTTATTCGGATCGTACATGCGAGCTGCCACTCCGCAAACATGATAAGCTCGAGTTCTTGTAGTCACAACGCAATCCTCGAATTCTACCCATTCAGGAGCAAGCAATGTTGCACAAGTGGCGGTATAAAGAGCTTGAGCCATGAAATCATCAGCAATCCACTTCCCGAAAAGGCAGGATATCTGCCAGTCACTTATATCATTATCAGAAAAATCCTCATAGAATCCAGTTACCGAAGAAAAAACGGCGAAAACAAGTATGAAGCATATTCCTGTACGCATGATAATACCTCCTATCCATATTCAGTATATATGGATAAGAAAGCCCTGTCAATATATATAAAATTGCTGGTTCTATCGATATCCAGTACTATCTAAAAACGTTTCAATGGGTTGCGAATAGCCCGTAACTTAGGAAATACTCATTGATAGAATAAGATTACTTGCAACCCTGACCCATGTTCGTAATAAAGATAAGAGAAGCTGCTATGCTGGAGGGAATCGGAAGATCACATCGCTAGCCCAGAGAGAAGGCCACCTGTTTGGTGCATTGAATAAATTTACCTTGCCGCGAACACCTATAACCTCTGGTTTTTCGAATCCCAGCCAATCTGTCCAATCTAGGAAATCCCTGACTGTCCAATAACGAATGTGCTCCCTAACATCAGTGATATATGTGAGAGGAAACCGCCCGAACAGCATCCGAAGGCGATGGGCAATGTAACCGAGATTGGGAATGGCAACGTAAAGCCCTTTTCTGAACCTGCTACGAAGATTAAGCATAAGCGTTTCTGTGTTATGGACGTGCTCAGCAACACCAAACACTATGATATGGTCATATTGGTATTCAAGGCTGCTGGTCGGCTCAGTTAGATTCAGGTAGATCGTATGAAAACCCTTTGCTGAAACCTGTTCCAGTGCCGTCATTGAAATATCAAGCCCGGTTCCCTCAATTGACCTTGCTTCTCTGAGGTAATCTAGCGTTTCTCCGGTTCCACAACCTATATCGAGAACAGAATCACCCACATCTAGGAATCTCTCGATAAATCGAGCTCTTCGAATTGTAGGTTCAAGGACCACATTGGTGGTAATCCTATCACGCCAGTAGCCATTGTAATCGAGATCAAAACTACCCTTACTGGCAGGAAACGGCATTGTGCCGAATACTTCCTGTAATACGCTACGTCCTTTTTCACCCGGGCGCTTCGATTCAGACACAATGATCCTTCCCTCAGTCAGATATCATTTATACAGAATAGCAGCTCAATTCATACTGTCCTGGCTCATGCTTGTCGATTGAAGTGAAACTGCATTCTTCGATTATTTCTCAGGTGGTATTATAATCGTTTAAGAAATGAGATGTCTACATAATGTACCGATACCAGTTATGATCTCTACAGGCTTCAGTCAAGTTTAACGATATGTAGGATTGCATCCTCAGAACCCTGTATGCAGACCCGTGCGATATAAATACCGGCAGGTATATTCTGTCCATTCCATACCAGTGTTCTGACTTCACCGGGAGTACTCAATCGAGGAGATTCAATCAGCCTCCCGGCAAGATCAAATATATCTATTGTTACTTCTCCCTCAGGTATACCTGAGATCACGAATGTCATATTCTCCATGAATGGGTTCGGGTACGCTGAAAGTAAAGGAGTGGAAGATCCTCCGTACTCAGGGTTCTCTATCCCAACAGATCCTTGAATATGAATGTCATCCACATACAAGCCCTCTCGTGTGCCGGTATCATCACTGCCGAAAACGAAGCGTATCTGTCCGGGGCCTGCAAGCGAATCGGGTATCGTGATTACCCATTGCGACCACCCGGATTGCCCTGAGAAGACACCGGTACCTTCTGTAAAAGGCCCTGTAGAGGAAGGTATGATTTGATAAGGATATCCGCCTGAAGGTTCAAGGTCTATCCAGGTTCCACACCGGCCATACTGCAGCAGGCCACCATCAAACGCGGAAATACCTGAATTGTTTAAGGGGATATGGGCATCGATCCAAATCCAGAAAGAAATATCACCTCCGATAGGTATATTCAATAAAGGAGAGGTCACCGCAGAGAAGAGATGGTTGTCATAGTCCCCTGAACCGGTATCGCCACACTTGAAGCTTTGTGTCCCGTCTTCAGTATGATTCCTTGAGGAGGAGATGTGCCAATTGTCCAGCCATTCGACTTCTACTGCATTCCATGACCATTGTTCGATCCCGGATTCGACATCGCATTCGATTCCACAACCAACAGGAATACTGAATTCAACAGTGTTAGAATAACCTCCATCAGCAAAGACAGTGAGCTGCATTGCATACGTCTGGTCTTCAGGTGTTGAGGCAGGTGCATTGATACAATAACCACCTGTACCCCAGGACGAACCACCGACCGGGATATTCCCGAAGTCATCATAATTATCACTTACGATAATCTCAGGTGTGAGACTCTGAAGAACTGCAAAAACATTCTCCAGAGGAGCACTCTCAGGATTCGACAACTGAAGATGGAGGGCTATTTCCTCACCTGATTCAAACGCCATGTTACCATTACCAAGTGCTGTATCGTCAGTGTACATCCAAGAAATCATCGTACTCTCCACTGGACCAGCAGCTGATGAGACGGAAATCCAGTCCCAGTGAGCGCTGGGTTCACCTCCCGTATAAAGCCCGAACTGACCGGTCTGAGGAGAAGGATCTGTTGCGTTGAGTGTCCAGCTTTCTCCAGTGGATGGAACCTCTATTTGAAGTTGAAGTGAGCTCCCTTCGCAGATGAGAGTCAATTCGTACCAGACACCACTTGGGAAGGATGCGTAAAGACTGTTATAGATAGGTGCTCCAGTATTTGAGATCCTCCTGATTCTGGCTACATCGTGATCGGGGGATACATATGCAACAATGCCAGTATCCTCTGAATTCAATCTGGATATTACTCCAATTACGTGAACAGCCATCCCACTTATTGATATCGAGCAGTCCTCATATTGAATATTACCCGGAGTAACCAGGGCGGCAGAAGCATATGATGTACTCCCATGAACTTGTCCGGATGAGGAACTCCACGTTCCTGGTAGAAGACGCTGATCCCAATCGCTTATATCTCCATCAGAAAAATCATCGTAAAAGATAACGCTCGAATTATCAGGAGATATTTGAAGTAAAGTCGCTAATACTATTAACATATATATCATAATTTCACTCCTTCCACTTGAATATTGATGTAGTTGATAGTATCAGTCAAGAGCTTTTATAATGTTCACATTACTACAACTTCTAAACCACATTTCAAGTATATCATAAATTTGGAACTGTTCGGTATGCTGAGTTCAAGGATGGGTCAATGATGTAACACTCTTTGCGTTACTCGGCTGCAAAAGTAAGAATCGCTGATGCCAGATTATCCCAGGAATATTTGTGCTTTTCCTTAACTATTCCTTCAGCAAGTCTGGATGCGAAATCTTCGTCGAAGAAGCGGATTGCTGCTTCTGCCAGTTTTACAGCATCTTCAGGGGGAACAAGAAATCCAGTCATGCCATCATGAACGACTTCGGGCAGTCCGCCAACATCTGTTGTTACCACCGGTAGATCGTAATTGTATGCTATCTGAATAATACCGCTCTGCGTTGCTGACAGGTATGGAAGTGCGAGAAGATCTGACGCAATGAAATAATCCTCCACTTTACTGTCAGGAACGAAGCCGTTATCAAAAGATATTATATCTTCGGCACCGGAATTTGAGATTCTGTCGTAATAAGGTTTACTGTCACCGTAAACATCCCCGACTATCAACACTCTGATACCGTTACCATATCTATCTTTCAGGATCGGACATGCATCAATCAAATAGTCTACTCCCTTGTACGGCTTGATAAATCCGAAAAACAGGATCACTTTTATGTCTGTTGGAAGTCCCAGGTTATTCCTGGCTTCACTTTTGCTTTTTCTTTCCACTCCGGGTTCACCGAAATCATAAACAGGATGCGGAATCAACCTAATCCTGTCCTTATCAACTCCCGGCAGGACAGAAAGAAGATCGTTCTTCACGTTCTCTGACTGTGCTATAAACCCGTAACCCTGGCTTAATGCAACTTTTCCCAGTATACGGCTGAAGGGCTGTTTCTCATGAGGTATAACGTTATCAAGTATGTAGATAGTTTTGATATCAGTGTATCGCTTGAGGAGGTAAGCAACTACCGCATAACCAAGGGCAAAAAAGGGCAGCCAGTATTTCATTATTACCGCCCTGGGATTCTCTTTTCTTATATCCCTGTAAGTCCTGTACCAGCTTAAGGGTGACCATGGTACAAATCGAGGACTGTTCTCCATTCTGATCCAGGGAGCTACTTCCCCAAGCTGATTCGATCCTGGAAACAAAAACCGTGGATACTGCTTCTTAAATGAAGACCAGAATACTTCATTACCCTTTCCCTTGAGTTCTCTTGCAAGCATCCCAAGATAAGTTACAATACCTCCCCGGAATGGTGGAGCTGGACCGAGAATACAAATTTTCATTTCGAGCTCAGCAAATCGTTAATGGCTTCCAGTACAGTATCTGGAGCAAGTGTTTCCATGCAAAAGTTCTTATTCGTACACTTGGGTTGGAAAAAGCAAGTGCATTCCTGTTCGGGAGCCAGGATGACTCCCCTCCCGTATAATTCAAATTCGTGCGGATTGAAGATGTTGTTAAACAGGACAAGTTTCTTTTTAAGACCGATCGCTATATGCATAGCCATTGTGACAGCAGTGACTACAACCTCGCATCTATCCATGATTGAAATGAACTCATCCAATGAGAAACAACCAGGGTAGTATGCACTCGTTAGCCCTGAAATTCTTGTATTCTTCTCATCTTCTTCCGGTCCCCCAAGAAGCATGATCCTGTTTCCCTGATCAAGAAGAAGTCGGGTCAGTTTTATCCAGTATTTCTCAGGCCACAATCTGCTTGTCCATCTACTTCCACATCCTGTATTCAATCCTATTACAGGACCGGCGCCGGGAATCATCAGATCGACATGAGCACCCGGTGCATCCAGGATATACTCCTCCCCCCGAAACTCATAACCACACATGGCCATCGTCTCTTCAACATAGGATAACTTGTTCTTCCTGTTTTCATCATCGAATAAACCTGTGATGAACTTGTCCTGTGCGGCCCCTTCATCACATGGACTACAGAAACCATTGTCATCCAGAATAAATCCCAGCTTCCGACCGGCCTTTATCTCTTTCGCCAGAGCACAGGCTTCTCTGTCTTTATCAAGATTTATCAACAGATCAAAGTAAGTGTTTCTTAACCATAGTATTGACTCAAGTGAGAATGATAACGGATCATCTATGATCGTCGGGAGAAGATCAGCGTATTTACTGATCCATGCAATCCTGTGAGAAGGAAATTCCTTTTTCAAAGGTTCTAAAACGGGTGTAGTTCTGATCACGTCACCAGCAGCAGCCAGCTTGATTATTAGAATTCGGCCATCTTGTCGCAGATACTCCGGGCACGAATTGCAGTGATATCCATGTAGTTTATGCGGTTTGCATGGTATGTATCCTAAAAAATGAACGCAATCAGTCTTTATCGTCATGCTGGAGTTCCCTTCCTGAGTTCGCTGCGAAGTTAATTCGATAAGCTTGATTCATACAATCTGAAATCATCACTTACGATGGGGAATATATATATTTGCCTGTTGAATGTTACACACGTTATTTTAGGTAATGAAGCAATCTAAAACAGGCATAGCGATCGGTGCTTGAAAACTCGACCCATATTCAAGAGATAGGGAGACGGCTCTGAATATTCTGATAACCGGAGCAGGTGGCTTTATTGGTTCAGCAGTGTTTACTTATTTATCGAGGAAGGATTTCTCGGTAGAAAGACATGTAAGGTCTATTGATGGTGATATTACTGAAACTTCCATCCCGGAAAAGACAAACGCAATTGTTAACTGCGCTGGTAGACTGGGACTTCCAGGAACTGATCCCAATCAGTTAACACAATCCAATGTAATCCTGCCAATGCTGCTGGCGGATATATGCAGAGCCAGACAAATCCATTTAATTCATCTCAGCACACCCGGCATTGCAGGTCTTCATGCGGATGTTACCGAAGACAGTCCACCTGATCCATGGGGGGATTATGAGAGATCAAAATATCAGGGTGAGGAGGCTCTGCGTAAGCACTATATCTCCAAGTCCGGACAGCTGACAATATTGAGACCGGATTTTGTCTACGGCCCTGGAGACAGGCACAAACTACCCTTCTTCCAGCAGGTGGGAAAGGGTTGGCTTCCACTTATCGGTTTGAAAGGTGGAAGGATCAGACCAACGTTTGTTTCAGATGTCTGTAGCGCAATTGAAAATTCAATGCCAGGAAAACGCTTGAATACAGGACTCTTCAATATTGGTGGTCCTGAGGTAGTCTCTATACGAATGTTTGGTACTCTGATAGCACAGAAAATGGGACGGAAGCTTAAAACAATTCCGTTACCTCGATTTCTCTACGCTTTAGCTCTGAGATCAGGACCATTCAAACCTAAGTCTTTATCATACAGCAGATTGAGGCTTTTCTGTGAAGATCACTACGTTTCCATCAACAAAGCTGCTGAGGCAGGATTCGAACCATCGACATTGCTTTCTGATGGTATACAGAAAACATTGGAGTGGTACAGATTCGAGAAACTGCTATGATGACAAGACAACGTCTTGTCTGGCTCAGCAGAGCCGTATTGCTGATTCTGCTTGCACTTTCGGTGGCATTAATCCTAAAGTATGGAAGTGAATGGCTTTCTGAAATAGCCCAGCTGAGCTGGAAACCTGACCCTCTGCTTATTACGCTTTCAGCTCTTCTTCTTTTCATTTCCCTCTGGTTTACACCTTTCGCGTGGATATGGATATCAAGAAAACTCGGATCTACATCCAGCTCCAGCGAACTCAGAGGTATATGGTTCGCGAGCCATCTTGGAAGATACGTCCCCGGGAAGATCTGGCTTTTCATCGGTAGAGCTGGTTATCTGAAATCAACAGGTGTCAGCACATTGAATTCTGCTTTAGCGCCAGTGTATGAGTTAATGCACACAGCTGCCGCAGTTGGCGTTATAACTTTTTCCGCCGCTTTGTTCTTTCCTGAGTTTCTTAATTCAAATATTCTAAGAATAACGGCAGTAATCGCTGGCATATGCATGGTGGTTCTGCCATTGCTTCATCCCGTACAGAAGTATGTTTATCGACTCAGGGAGAACAAAAGTAGTAATACATTCAACTCAGATAAAATAGATCGCATATTATTTCTTCCACCGAGCCTTTCGATAAAAATGATAGGCCTTTTTTCTGCTGTCTTTATTATTAGAGGACTTTCTCTATTCATTTTACTTACGGCTCTCGGTATTTCCTGCAAAGGAATCTTGGTTTGTATAGCTGCAACCCCGCTGTCATGGCTTGCCGGTTATATTGTTTTTCTCGTACCGGGTGGTATTGGTGTAAGAGAAGCTGTAACCGTTTCAATGATAGCTGGTCCGAGTGAGACTGGTCCCATTCTTGCAGCTGTACTTGGTCAGCGATTGCTGCTTGCTGTAATAGAGGTGATCTTAGCCGGAATCAGTGCAAAATCTATTTCGTTTCTCCGAAGGGAAGGGAAGGGATAATGAAACAACCGATCTGGCAGAGGTGTATACTGCCGGGAGCGTTAATGATCCTGGTTGTTCTTACATATTGGCCTGTATTCACTTCAGCAAAACTTCCCGGAGGTGATTTAAGCGATACTGTTAGCCAGGGTTACCCATTCTTCAATTTTACAGAGGAAACGGTGCAGAATGGACGACTCCCGCATTGGAATCCGTATATCTTCTGTGGAATACCATTCTATTCCTCTTTCTCAGCACCTGTGTTCTATCCTGTACGCGGTCTGCTGCTGCTTACTGCTGGAACTGGGGGAGTTGCACGATTCCTATTCCCGATCCATATGCTATTCGGCGGTATATTCGCATGGCTGTTTCTTCGATCAATCGGAGTAAGTAAATGGGGTAGAATAGTAGGTGCCCTTGCATTCGCCTGTACATCATGGTCGAATACCCTCTTCTATGCCGGTCATGCCAGTAAGATCATCTGCTGGAGCTTTCTTCCACTTCTGCTCTATTCATGTGAAAAGTGGATGCAAACCAGGAGAGGAAAGTTTATTGCCATAGGAGGACTTGCGTTGGGAATGCAGGCTCTTGCAAGCCATCCTCAAATGATCCTCTACTCCTCCGGAGCAGTTCTGATCTGGCTTGGTTTCAGAACTTTTTCTTCCAGTGGTTCGTGGAAGACAAATACTCTGAAAGCCCTGATGGGCTTTTCAATCATCGTGCTTTTTGCTGTGGCGATAGGAGCGGTGCAACTTCTTCCGGGCTATAATTTCTCCAGATACTCCACCAGAGGAGATGGCCTTTCTTTTGATCAGGCTGCAAGCTATTCCCTGCCACCTGAAGAAACGCTGACAATGCTGTTCCCGAAACTCTTCGGGTATAGACATGGCTTCCCGGGCAGTACCATTTCCGGAGTACCACTTTACTACGGCAGACTGGGTCTTCGCCTTAGCAGCGAATTCGTTGGAATATCTGTTTTCCTTTTAGCCCTGGCAGGCTTTATATGGGCACAGAAAAAATACCGGTGGCCTCTGCTGACGATTATGGCGGTGGGTCTTCTTGTATCATGGGGAGGATACACACCACTATTCGGAATCCTTTACAGGATCTTCCCGTTCTTCAGAAAACTCAGAGCACCTCACATGGCTGCCTTTCTTACTACTGCGGCAATAGCGCTGACAGCCGGACCGGGATTTGATGTGCTCTTCGTCAGGAAGAAACTCAACGGAAAGAAATTCCTCTTCGGAATCGCAGCTTTCTCTGGAGTATGTGTTCTCGTTTATCTCCTTGCAGGTGTTCTGCTTCCTGGCCTTCAATCCGGATGGTGGAGCAGGATGGGTAACGCAAGCGCAACCGGATATTCCTTCGTGGTGCAGAGGCGTGTGGACATGGCCGCTCCGGACTTCCTCAAAGCAGCAGGGGCAGCTTTTGTTATCTGCGGATTACTGTATTTCAGAAAACAGCTCAGGGAACGGTATGCAATACCCGGCATCATCATCACCGCTCTGCTCGCAATTGAATTGATTCCTGTAGACAGAGATTTTCAGATATACCTGCCCCATACCGATGTAAACGAGCTGTTTGTTGCTCCGGCTGATCTGCCTGAAATGACCAGTGCAGGCAGACTGCTTCCTGGTGGGAATGATTTCATCCCATTCGGGATCAGATCCGTCATGGGCTATCATGCCGCAAAACCTGCTGTAGCCGAGGATCTTCAGATGATAATCTCCTCGGGTGGTCTGGCTGCATTGAGACACACTGCGTTCACTGTATTTCAGGGGCAGGATGGATACCTTTCGTATGGAGAGTTCAGATCATCACTTATTTCTCAAACCAGGGAATCGGACCCTCTTTACGCGGATACTCTTGAAGCGTTCCTTCCGGAGACACCGCTTCCCAGGACCTGGTTCGCGGAATCCTGGGTTGAGCTGCCTGAGAATAGATGCATGTCACTTCTTGCTTCAGGGCTTGATCCGCAGAAACTGACCGTTATCTACAGTGAAATCGAACTTCCAGAGTACATGGATGTTTCACAGGCTGAAGTAACAATTGTCACCGATGAAGCTGAAAGGGTCGTTATCCATACAGATAATCCCGGAGATGGGCTGCTTGTACTCGCAGACCTCTGGTATCCAAGATGGCATGTACGAATTGACGGCGACCCCGTACCGATGCTTCAGGCGAATCACTGGCAGAGAGCTGTAGTGGTACCCTTAGGGATTCATGAAGTGGAATTCAATTTTGATTCATCCGATGTTACATTGGGACTGATCATATCAATGATTGGAATTCTAGCTGTGATATTGATGATCGCTTTCGAATTAGTATCGCAGAAAAGGAGAGAACATCCTTATGAAGGATGATAATAAAAAGCTTTTCCATCACCTGACTACCTGGGGTGGCATAATTCTCCTTATCGTAGCTGTGTTCTATTTCATTCTTGAACTATGGCCCGGGTGGCGTCCAGAACTTGAAGGATTCTGGGAAAATTCCAAGGAGAGCGCCAGTCTTCCAATGATCGGTATATCTTTCCTGTCCCTCCTGCTTGGTTACTACTTTGCCCCAGCTCCATGGAGGAAAATTCTTGATGCTCTGAAGATCCCTAAAATCGATAAGGGTGAAGTAAGACGGAACTGGTACATCACCCAGATGGGTCAGTATGTTCCGGGAAAACTCTGGATGGTCGTTGGAAGGTTAACGTTTCTTAAAGCAAACGGCATTGGCCCCGTTAAAGCGATAACAGCATTTATTCTCGAGAACCTCTACATGATGGTCGCCATGACTATTATGGCTTTTATAGGCCTTCCGTTCCTGGGCCTGGCAAATGTACCTCTTACCGTAGTAATAGCCCTGTGGATCTCAGCTGGCCTGGGGATTATCATGCTGTTCGCACCGAAAATCCAGAAAAGAATAACACATAAGCTGAGTCATAGACTTGGCACGGAGATAGACAGCCTTCCCCATATCTCACACAAGCATCAGGCTATTTTCATTGGATACCATCTGCTTTCATGGAGTCTTCGCAGTATGGCTCTCTATTTCTGGTTCCGTGGTTTCGGCGTCAAGCCGGATCAACCCTTCGCAATGATAGCGATCTGCCTGCTGGCCGGACCAGTCTCCTGGTTCATTGCTCTTGCTATGGTCTTCATACCTGGAGGTATCGGTATCAGGGAGGGTATTCAGGGGCTTCTTCTATCAGGATTTGTTCCCGGTGGAGCGGAAGTCGCCACTGTAATAGCACTTGGACAGAGGGTAATGCTGATCTTAATCGAAGGCCTGTATGCTCTTCAGGCAATCATATATGGCGCCATGAGAAAAAGATTCACTACGAAAATGAACCATATAGAACAGGTTTTTCATCTTGCAGGCAGCTTGTTCAAAGGTGCTCTTGCAATGCAAGGTCTCTCTCCTCCACCTCAGCCAATCAACGTCACATTCTCTGTTACACGTCGTTGTCAATCAAGATGCAAAACATGTTACATATGGAAGCATAGCTCTGATGATGATCTTGATCTTAATACGATTGAAAGGCTTTTCAGATCGATCGGATGGACATATTTCTTCAATGTCTCTGGTGGGGAGCCTTATCTGAGAGATGATCTACCGGAAATCGTAAGACTGGCCTGCAAATTCATGAAGCCTGCAATAGTTCATATTCCAACCAATGCTCTTGCTCCAGAGCGAATTGAGAGAATAACACGGGAAATACTCAACGCGATTACCCAGGAAGCACCGGGCACCGTTCTAACCGTAAAGCCCTCCTTTGATGGAGTGGGTGCTTTGCATGATGAGATCCGGGGTGTACCCGGCAACTTTAAGAAGCTTCTGGATACAATCGAAAGACTTAAAAAACTCAGGGAGCAGTATAAGTATCTTCATGTTGGAGTTGGAACAGTCATCTCTCGGTTTAATGCTTCGCATCTCAAAGAGATAATCGAGTACGCAAAAGGACTTGGTGTTGATACGTACATCAATGAAATAGCAGAGGAACGTGAAGAGTTCTTTAACATCGGGTCAGGAATTACGCCGGAGAGTCACAGTTACGATCAACTGATGGACATATTCAAGGGATCAGTCAGAGAGAAAATGAAAGATATGAAAATATTACCTCGGATTACCACTGCTATGAGAGTTGTTTACTACGACCTTGCAGTAAAGATCCTTGATGCTGACAAACAGGTGATACCATGCAATGCCGGCATATTGAATGTGAACATCAATTCAGATGGTGCCATATGGCCCTGCGCAGTTCTGGCTTACAATGCAGAAATGGGTGTAGTCAGTCAGGACAATGACTTCCAGTATATCTGGCGATCAAGGAAAGCAAAGGATATCAGAAAATCAATCAGGAGAGGGGAATGTGCTTGTCCACTTGCGAATCAAGCTTACTCCAACATCCTCCTCCACCCACCCAGTCTTGTAAGAGCTCTCTGGATAGCATTCCGAGGTAAATAGCCCACAGGGTCGGACATAATATCGTACACTTATAGAATCAGTAATTCTATTAAAAATGGGCGTTCTCTTTGTAACTCTGCTCCTCTCTGGACTGCTTTCGAAGCACCAGACTTACTGATATTGTGTAATCTTGAGATGTCTCTATAACTGAGACCAAACTTCTGTGCGCATATCGAAATAGCGAATCCTGTAAGTAACCGGTGCATCAGTAAACTTATGGGTTCTGGTCCGGTTCGGATAAGAAGATGTAGATGTTATGTCCGACCCTGGTTGCTCCGGAGGAGGCGGATGATTGTTGATGGGGATGATGGGGGCAGATCTCCGGCATTAAGTACGATGTCTGCGCCTGCGATTATGCTCTCCGGAATGGCTGATATGCTCAGATGCGCATCTTCACCGGCATGATTGGCACTGGTGGAGACAAGCGGGACACCGCAGTGTTTCAGAAGTTGTCCGCTCAGTGGATCGGCGGGATGACGGAGCGCCACGGTGTTATCCTCTCCCCTGACCCATGTCGGGCATCCATCTCCAGATGGAAGTACAACGGTGAGTTTCCCCGGCCACCGAAGTTTCAATATCTCCATTACTTCCGGATCGATGCCGGAAGTGAGGTTGCCTGCCATCTCGAGTCCGTCAACGATGAGAATGAATGATCGCGGCTTATCATAACCCTTGATCTTCGCAAGCCTCTCCACCGACCCCTTTCTGTCGGCACGGCATAGCATTCCATACACGGTGTCAGAAGGGTAAAGGACCACCCCTCCTGACAGAAGGAGAGAAGCGGCTTTCTCAACGGCTTCCTCTTCAGGATCGGTGATAGTTATGAAAAATTCAAGTGTTCTCACCAGCCGCGGAGCTCTTTCAGTCGAGCCGCAATCTCAGGGTCCTCAAGAGCTATT
>DAOWFD010000381.1 GCA_030638185.1 Candidatus Aegiribacteria sp. | reverse complement strand
ATATGTTCTGTAGGTCTTTTTCGGAAATTCCTACTCCCTGGTCCTTTATTGTAACTCTTACATACTTTTTCACAATGAGGGGCAGTGACTTCATGCTCTCTTCGTCAATGTTTTCCGCTTCTATCGAGAAAGTACCTCCGTTCGGCATTGCCTGATTCGCGTTGATGGTCAGATTCTCGATCACCTGTCTGAACTGCACCACATCAATGTCGACAGGCCACAGATCGGCAGGCAGTGAATAATCACACATGATACGTGAACCGCTGAGGACAAAATTGACGGAGTCGGTAATAATCTCAGCCAGCCTTGTAGGCTTAGTCAATGGAATGCCACCCTTGGAAAAAGTCAGCAGCTTCTGTGTCAGTTCCTTCGCCCTGTTCGATGCACTATGGGCGTTTTCAAGGAAATTGTATTCTTCTCTTTCTGGATTTGAATATGAGATAGCCAGTTCAATATTCCCCAGAATACCCATAAGGATATTATTGAAATCATGAGCGATTCCACCGGCAAGGATACCAAGGGATTCAATTTTTTGAACCTTTATAAGCTCTTTCTCCATCTTTTTACGTTCGGAAATATCAATGGCAACTATCTGAACTGCAGATCTGTCCTGAAAAACGAAGGGGATTACAACAACCTCCGTATCAACGGAGGAACCATTGATCCTCCTGAATCTTGCCTCTATGAGGGAAGTTTCATGATGTTTCTCCAGGGTTTCCCTGATCATTGTCCTGATTCTTTCTTGATCTTCCGGATGAATAAACTCCATCGACGGTCTGCCGATTACTTCTTCTGGGCTTTCAACACCAAGTAATCTAAGCCCAGCCTTATTTACAAATGTGATTCGGTCATCGCAGTGAATAAAAATGGACTCCGGTGAAGATTGAACAAGATTGCGGTACCTTCTCTCGGAATTCAGCAATGCTATCTCAGCTTCTTTTCTTCTGACAATATCAATGAAAACATTCAGGGAACTCTCAACGATCTCCCGGTCTTTTTCCATGAAAGGAAGACGGAATTTTCTATCCTCCATATCATTACCAATCAGTAGAGCGACTTCCTCGTACCGGTTGAAACACCACAGGATATATTTTGATTCAATTGCCCTGCAGAAAGAATCAATCACAGGGGTCGCTTCCGTATTTGAATTTACGAACAGGAACTCAGGCGTAGTGTCATTTAACCCGGGAACAGGTGAGGAATTATGCTGAAGACCAAGAGAACACTGTGAGATAAATTCTCCAACTTCTTTATCGTATCGAAGAACCATAGCTCTATCTGCCCACATTGTGCTGAGAATCACCTGGAGAAAGCGTTTTCCGATATCCTCAATAGAAACATCATGATTAATCAGTTCGTATGTTTTCAGTATGAGGGAAGTAGTGGTGTGTGAACGTTTTGCATCATTATGAACTTGAGTCAACTCCTGCTGCAATCTCAGGATATGCTGGCCCATATCGTCACATTGACGACGATAGAAATCTCTTTCAGCCTGAATATTCCCCTTAGTTCTTTTCATTTGTGAATACTGTCAACACCCCCGTCCAGTCCAGCGGACGGCTTCGACCCAGAAGCGGGGCTATCTCCACGCCGGAATAGAAACCCAATAACGGCATGCTGTCCCCTATTATCTTCCTGACAATGCCAGCCTCCTCAACTTCAGAGCCGCTGAAGCCTGAAGCTCTTCCTGCACAGTCGATATAAAGGGCGAATTTCGATTTTTTCCTGTCGATGGTTTCGAGTAGAGTAGAAGTTCCTTTCTGCACTGATTCCACCATCATCCTGTTATCCCGTGACATGATCTGGACCTTCGTTCCCTGATGGAAATCCGCTTCGAAGAGTCTCACAGAACCATCTTCCTGATTTGAGTTAATAATAAGGCGGTTTACATATGCATTTTCATTAAAAGGTGCATAAATATCGCCATACTTCTCTCCAATAGTCAATATCAGGGATTGGATGATCTCAGGCAAAATTTCAGGATCTATAGCAAGTTTCTCACATATAACTTCTATTGCCGGTTTACCATCAAGTTCATAGAGGACAGGACCGTCTATCCTGGTAATCTCCAGAAAAGAGCTAACAGGAGAACAACCATGCATCAGTGTTGTATGAGACTGCAGTTTTTCTCCAGGAAAGGCAATAGCAATTGCTGAATGCTTCATTGTTCTGCTGTCACCGTAAATAAAACCTGATGAGAACGTAAATTCGCCAACCATACCGGCACCGATAACATGCAGGTTTTTCCCGCCAAGCCCGGCATAAAGGCCATCTACTAACTGGCTCCCGGCATAAAGCACAGGAGGAGGAGCTGACTGTGCATTATCGTAAAATATGAGCACGGTGTCACCTTCTGCAGTTGATTTTTCGAGTCCAATGCCAAGATTCCTGCCGGCCTCATACTCGCCTGCCTTCAAATTGTCGATCACTGCAACTTCCGGTACCGGGAACGGAGCGGTAAATACTGCCAGACCGCATTCATAACCGGTGTATCCAAGTGAGTTGTTCGTGATTATTCCAACCGCTGATCCGCCATATATATCAACATTACCCAGCTCAGATTTTATTCCGTTCAGAACTTCGTCCGGTTCATGCCGACCAGAGCAGAATGCCAGCACCCAGGAAATAGAATCCTTACCGGTTATCTGGTTCTTTGCTTCACCGGCAGCTTCCCGACCAGCCTTTTCTGATTCAGTATTCTGACTTTTGCCGATGTAGATCATTCTTCTTCATCCTTCTGTGATCGGTATCAAACGGATTGAGTGCAAGCGCAAGAACCCGTCAGGCAGACTACAAACTGGCGAAACAATCAGAATCATGGATTTCAAGGACACTCTCTGTTTTCTTTCTCCAGTTTCCATCGTCTGTACCTGTTATAACCAGATAATTTGTAAATAAAATCCCTTCGCATAATGTTAACCCATACCGGTTCTTTCAATCCCAGAAATGAATATACCTTCTTAAGAGTCATTGCCAATATGGATTCATCCGTATTGTCCTGAAGGTTAATATAGTTACCATGAATTATTACTTCCCTGTTGATCATGTATAACATTGTTTTCATGCTGATCCCTTCCGGCTGGAACCAGACAGGTCTCAATATATCCGTACTATCAGCCAGCTGACCGGTCTCTCGGGCAAAGGTGTAAACCGGTGAACCCGGCAGTACTCTAATACCGCTTGTTATGAAGACCAGATCTCTTTTCACTATATTCTCTTCGATAAAACTGAAGGTTTCTCTGACAGTAGTCTCATCTTCTCCCGGCCCTCCAAAAAGGAAATACCAGATAACAGGGATATCGGATTTGCTAAAGAGTCGGGCGGCTCGTTCAACATGCTTCAATGTGAAATTCTTCCCCAGAGCCTTAAGCATTCTCTCAGAACCCGATTCCGGTGTACAGGATACCTCTATGAAATTGGCTTCCTTCATCAGCGCAACAAGCTCATCGGTAACAGCACCAGGATTGATTCCCATTGTGTTAAAGGATACTCTGATTCGCCTTTTGATTATCTCCCTGCAGATTTCCAATGCGTGCTCAAGGGGAATGTTGAATGTTGAATCAGTGAACTCAATTACCTTGGGATTACAGTTCTCGATAATATCCTCAATTTCATCAACAACTCTTTCAGGGTCTCTCAATCTGTAATGACACCCCTCAATTTTGTTGTAAACGCAATAACTGCATGTAAGCGCGCAGCCCCGCTTGGTCTGAACTGGATATAGGGAGTAATTGAGACGGTATTTCTCCCAGTCAACCCATCTGTAAATCCGGGGCAGGGCCAGCCCATCCAGATCTTCGATCCTTACAACAGGATTCCCGGTTACTCTGCCTTCATTCCGGTAAAATAAACCCCCTATCGATGAAATGTCAGAATTCAACTCCAGATACCGGGCAAACTGTACCATTGTTTCCTCACCCTCACCGAATACTGCATAATCCACACCCAGGAAATCCATGATCCTCTCCGGCATGATACTGACAGCTGCTCCTCCGATTACAAGTGGAGCAGACGTCGCTCTTTTGACAGGATCGATCACATTCTCTTTCACAGCATCCAGATAATAATGGGAGTGCTGACGATCCAGATTATCGATATTCCGGATTGAGACGGCTACCAGATCCGGTATGAATTGGTGAATCTTTTCGGTAATTATGGAAGAAGGATTATCAGCAAATAGTATATCCAGAAATTGAACATCAAAGCCTGAGCGCTCCAGACTTGAGGCAATATAGCAAGCTCCATAGGGCGGAATCGGCCACGGATGCCTTTCTCTGTTGGATGAGATCAGAAGTATCTTCACTAATTCATCCTATCTCAATTCAGGGTAAAAGTTATGTAGAATCCCTATCTCTTCTTCTGTCAGATCTGTTAGAAGATCCTCCTGACTTTCAATAAGATTATTAATGTACTTCACTTTATACATTTTCTTGTGGTTACACAATTCATGGAAAGACCGTTCTTTAATCATCTGGTGATCATCAACAAAGAAATATTGATACAGACGGGGATTGCTTTTCTTGAACAGTTCAGCGCCCTTGATAAGATCAAGCCTCATAGGAACTGCGGGTGCATCGTTCACTTTATTGTAATGCCTTACCTGTCCAATCTTTTCAAAATTGAATTCCTTCTGGTAATAGTCACAATGGTGCGGATTGATCATCATGCATAGATCAGTGCAGCCCAGAAGATGATGACTCAGGATAAAAGCCTTTCTGAAGAGAGAAAGGAGAACTACTCTGCTCTCGCCGCGTGTTATTGAAGTATCCACTGCAAGACTGCATAATTCGCATATGAGGGAGTCTTTCTTCCGTATTTTCCTGATCTCACTGTTAAAAAGCTCGTTAATCGGGAGTCGCTCATCAGACTCCTGAATTATGGTTAATGTGCCACAGACTTTCCCGCTTTTCTTGACAGTTATCAGAGAACTTGTTGGTAGAAGGCTGTGAAAGCTTATCCTCATAGAAGAAGGATCTGGGCTTTGAAAACCGGATGAGAGATAAGTATCATATATTAAACTGAAGGCTTCTTTCATCTCACCTATGCTTTCTGGAAGCATGGCATCTGAAATAACATCAACTGTATCTTCAGTGGTTTGTTTAACTTCTTCAATATGGCTATCATTTTGTCTGACAGAGTCTTTTTCGGAAAGAGGAGATTCTTTCTGCTCTGATATGCTGTCACTTGATGCTGAATAGCGATTCAGAATTTCAGCTAACAACATGCGAAATCTCGCGATGAAGGAGAAAAGAACAGCTTCAGCGGATCCTTTGAGGCGTTGAGGCGACTGATTGCATCCGGCACATACCTGACCAGGCATATACTGTTCTTTGTACTGCATCAAGGTATCAATGGATTCAGAAAGAATATTGCCGAGAGGGTTCCGTGCGGACTGGTCATTGCAGCAGATTGAACTTCCATCAGCGGCAATAAAGAAGTTCGCGTTCCAGAGACAGGGAAATCTGAAGCTCCTTACAAGGTCTGCTATCTCGCCTATGCTCGAGAAAAAACGCTTCAGGACAAGCTTCATCCGGATGTTCACGCCATTAACAGCGTGTCCGTTGTACCGCTTGAAAAGATCTCTGTACATATCGACTGTAACGACTCTACTACGGATCAAGCCTGACCTGTTACTGGTCGCGGGAAATAGTACCAGTTCTATCTCTCCAAGTCCGTTCCCACGGGCAAGCCTCGTCAGGTAGTCAATTGTCTCGGGGAAGTCATTTCTTATGATCTCGGTCTCCGGTGGAGAGATGTGAAAATAGAGTTTTGACAACTGTTCCTTCGCTCTGTGCTCCATCGCCTTTCCAACACCCGGCAGTATCCTGGACAGCAGTGCTTCTCCACGGTTACGTTCACCCGTCATGATCAATCCGTACGATTCAGGTACTATCGTCGGTAAGGAGATGATCAGTGAGATACCGTTCTCAAGAAATGTATCCATTATACTGGGTATATTCAGCCTTGAACCGTTTGTCACAACGGAAACTTCCGGCGGTGGAACAGCGGATACATTCCATTCACTGAGCATTTCACCGAACATACTTATTCTTTCATTGAACTCAGGATGAAGAGTTGGCTCACCATCGCCTGAGTTGGCTATATAGCGCACATAAATCCCGGATTCCGCTGATTGCAATACCCGTTGAATAAGTGTTTTCGTAACAGTGTATGACTGAAACTCTCTCGGACCGTCATAGCTGGCTGTATTTATACTGCACAGCCTGCAGGAATAGTTGCATATACCGTGTACCAGGCTATTGTTTATGGATATAGCTCGATGTGTCTTCATGATCCCTGCCTACTGTAAAGTAACAGTTTCGATTAAATCGTATAATACTACTTAGGTATATATCATCAAGATTCATTCCCAGTTACTTAATCAAGAATAAAGAATTGTCAGTCAAGGCAGGTACTATGCAGTATTCAATTTTATCCGAGCTTCAAGATCAGCAGGATTCCCTCGATAAGGGGCTGTCACAAACTGACAGCCCCCTCGCGTTTGGCCTTTGACTAGACATTCGTCGATTTCATTTCATTAATAATTCAGCACTTGCGTTTGTAAGAAGAGGTTTGTATTATTGGAGTAACTAGTTATGTAACTAGATTGCAACAAAGGGAGGAAGAATGGGATTT
>DAOWFD010000225.1 GCA_030638185.1 Candidatus Aegiribacteria sp. | reverse complement strand
TGAGGCTCCATGCGGCTCCGAGTGATGTTTCAACGGCAAATCCCTCCCGGGGGTTTCTGAGCAGGTAGGAGAATTCACCTCCGACGTTAATCTGATTGCCGATGATTACAAAGAAGGGAACGGGAATCGTTACCTTGGCGCGGAAGTAGAGGTTATCTATTATGCGAGGCCCCCAGGCCGACTGGAAACCCCAGACCCAGTCTCCTCCATGTTCCCAGTACAGGTAGCTCATGTCCAGACCGGAGGAAGCGCTGCTCCATGGTTTTGCAACGGTTACCGCAGAGACCAGCATCAGGATAATTACCGAACTTTTCAGCTTCATAACCAGTGGCTTTCCGGGAATGAATTTGATTGTAATTTATTCCACCATCCTCAGCATCTGCCAGAAAAAAGCGTATCTGTCGGATATTCGGTCCAGACCTTCAGATAGGCCCACAGCTCTCCAGTATCTCCTCTGCTTCGGGTACGATCTCTATCCAATTCTCACGGGAAGGCTCGGTGATGTCGATGCAGATGATCCTCTCGTGTAGAGCATCAAGATTCGTGCGGACATAGAATTCCTCACCGATGTTACCGATTACAGAGTATTGCGCATCAAAATCCCCCAGAAGCTCCACCACCTGTTTATCCTCAGATAGAAGATCAACGTAGAAAATTCCATTTTTTCTCATAAGGCTCGAGTCCCAGATCCAGATTATCAGGTACCTGCCGTCTTCCGTTTCATAGGCTCCCAAAAACCATTCGGGCTTGTCCGGCCGCTCGTAGATCAAACTGTCCTGCTCCTGCAAGGTGCCGAGTCTGTGGAAGAAGATTCTCTGATCATCGTTAAGCTCGATATATTCCTGTCCCTCCTCGGGTTCTTCGTACCTGGTATAATAAAAACCTGTGTTGTCGGCGTTCCAGCTGACACCACCCTTGATCCATTGGATGGTATCACCCAGGTTAGCATGTGTCTCGATATCCATCACGTACCACGTGGACCAGTCCGATCCGCTTCCGCTTGTAGCCCAGGCTAGCAGATTACCGTCATCGGTTACAACTGTTCCTGCAAGAGACAGCCTATCCTCCTCGGGGAACTCGTTCGGGTCGATAAGCACAACCGGTTCAACATCATGGCTCTCGCGGTAGCAGAACAGGGAGTGATCCTGCGAAATACTTCTCCATGCGATCGAAGGCCTTGTTTATCACTTCCTCAGGAACGCAGAAGGACATTCTAAGGTGTGATTCCCCTTTGAAAGCCACACCGGGAGTAGTGGAAACTCCGGCTTCCCTGAGCAATTTCTTCGCGAAATTCAGGGAGTCTGTCCCCTGTTCTTTCCTTATTCCGGGTAACATCAGATAGGATCCTCGCGGCTTCCAGTAATCGAATATACGATCCAGGCCATCCAGCCGTTCACACATGAGATTCCTTGCGCTGAGATAGTGATTACGGAATTCATCAACACACTTCTGGGAACCTCTGATCGCCTCAAGAGCCGCGTACTGGGAAATAACCGGAGCACATATGGCAAACGGTATGTGAGCCTTCTTTATCTGCGGAATCAACTCGGGAGAAGAGTGGACATATCCTATTCTCCATCCTGTCATGGCGTAGGTTTTAGTGAAAGTGAATACGCTTATGGTCCTTTCCTTCATCCCTGGAAAAGCCCCGATACTGTAGTGTTTATGTCCATCGTATGTGAAATACTCGTAGGCTTCATCAGTGATCACCACCAGGTTATTTTCAATGGCGATATCAGCCAATTGCTTCAATTCTTCCCTGGTATATACTGATCCGGTGGGATTATTGGGATCGCTGTAAAGAATCGCTTTTGTACGGCTGCTGACAGCTTTACTGATCCTTTCCAAATCAAGGCTGAAGTCACTGTCTTCAAGGGTGGGAACACACACGGGAGTTCCTGAAGCAAGGACTACCTGCTGAATGTGCGTGGAATAACCGGGAACTGGAATAATCACTTCATCACCGGGATCAATTACGGCCATGACTGCTGCTGCAAGACCCTCAATTGCACCAACGGTTACAATAACCTCGTTGGTAGAAGCATCGATACCATTATCCCTTAAGAGTTTAGCAGTGATTTCCTTCCTTAGTTCCAACAGGCCGGCGGGTTCTGAATACCCCCCGGTTTTACCCTCAGTTATCGCGCGAATTGTTGCCTGTCTTATGTTGTCAGGAGTCTTGGAGGTTGGTTTTGCCCAGGACAGAAATGCTACATCTTCAATATCCCTGGATAAACGTGTCATTTCATGAATCGCAGATCTGGGTATCCTGGACACTCGATTAGAAATGTTTATACGACTCTTTTCTGCAGGTTCCATGTCATCCTTTCAATACTTCAGTTTATGCATGTGTTCTAGATTTCCAATGAATCTCCCGATTTGAGAATGCAGGCTTTATCACTGAACCTGTTACTGAAGGTCTGGATTGCCTTTTCACCGGTACAATGCATAGGCGCGAACAGATTGATATCTCTATTCCCAAGATCATCGAGGACTCTCTCCAGTTCTTCTTCCGTATGGCTATTCAGGTGAAAGCCGCCGATGATGGCGTGGAGTTTTTTTATAGAAAAGTGTTCAATAACCCGGTCAACGATGTTCACAATTCCCGGGTGGGCACAGCCTGTGATGATGGAGATCCCGCTCTCCGTTTCGAGGATCATAGCCTGTTCGGCCAGGTAAGTCCCCTTGTAGTAACCAGGCAACTCTCCGGTAAGAAAAATGCCCGGTCCTATCTGCCGGTATTCAGAACAGGACGTAAAAACTCCGTCGTTCAGAGTTATTTTTCTCTTCAGTTCCTCACCAAATCCCGGACATCCGTAAACGGTTATACCCGGTTTAACCGCCAGCAGGTCGTCGAGGCCCCCCGTATGATCCCAGTGATCGTGAGAGATAACCACGGCGCTTATTTTCATGGGATCAATACCTAAAATTTCCATGTTCGCAAAAAGGCTACCACCGTTGTTACCGGTATCAAAGAGTAAGTCATTCCCTACAAGGGCACTGAAGCCGATCCCGGTGGCGAGATCGGTTCTACCTGCGGTATTGTTGAACAGGATTTGTATTCTGAAAGACATAGATTTAACCCCCCTGTGAGCAGGGAAAGTGCAGCCTTATCATCCCTGCTGAGTTTTCCGTCTGTCTGCATGTCATGAATCCACCATGTGATTTCAGAATACCGTGAACAGCAGGCATTCTCAGGTCTATCTTCAGGACATCGCCATTAGAGAAAGGATCGAACATGCGGCAGATTTCTTCTCTTGAAATCTCTCCCGAAGAGGTGCTCACTTCCATAAAAAGGTAATCACCTTCCGTTGAATCAGTATTGTGCACCGCTTCCTTCAGGTACTCGGAGTCGACACGCACCCTGCCGGTTACAATATCCACATTCTCACCCTCACTTATCATCTCTTCCAGAACGTCCAGAAGGTTCTTCAGTGCCAGACGCAACTGGGAGGGTGATATGTCGATCAGCGGCAGCCCTCCAGGAAGGATGGTGCTGAACCTGAAATGCACTTCCGGATCGAACGTAAGGGATTTGAGAATGAACCCTACCTCCGCGGAAAGGTCAAGCTGTTTTGAGATCGAATTACCCCCTCCCGAAAAGGCCAGTAACTGGGTGCAAAGTGTTACGGCGCACCTTGCACTCTCGGAGGCTTTTTCCAGATTACTCCTGGTCTGGGCATCGCCTGTCCGTCCGATCACCAGCTCAACATTGCCCATTATACCCATTAGAAGATTGTTGAAATCATGAGCTATACTCCCTGCAAGATACCCCAGGCTTTCAAGTCTTTTAGCTTTGCCGGCTAATTCCTGAAGCTCCTTTCTTCTCTGTTCCTCCCTTTTCTCTTTCGTAATATCAATGGCGAACACAACCGTTCCATCAAGTGTGCTTTCCAAGCCTTTGAACGGAACTCGGTGACAGAGAAACACATGATCTCCATCCTTCAGGGAAACCGTTTCTTCACTGTTCAGCAGGGGCTTTGATGTGTCTCTGTCATCCCCGTCAGACGGGCTCTTAAGGATTTTTCCCAGTGATCCAAAGAACGCTTCCGCCTCTCCTCCAACAAGCTCCATGGGTTCTTTTTCTACAAGCCTGGACGCATACCTGTTCAGCCTGATTACGGTTCCCTCATTATTTATGAATACTATCACCGCCGGGACGTAATCAAGGATAAGCTGAAGCTGTTCCTTCTGAGCTGACAGCATGTCCGAGAGATCCTCCAGATTGCGGTTCTTGCTTCTGAGAAGTTCTGCCTCCCTGACCCTATGCTCGGTCTCAAGTATTTCTCTTGATTCCAGAAGTCTCTTTTCGACCTGATCACGGTAAAGGTTTCTCGATGTCTCCAGAGCCTGAACGCTCAGATCGTATGCCTTTTCACTGTCTCCCAACCCGCTTCTGACCTCTGCCAGCATCCGGATGGTATCCATCATCATTTCATCGGGTCTGTTGTTCTGCTGGTAGTTCAGGCTTTTCTCAAGACATGATGCCGATTTGTGAAGTTTGTCTGCCTTTTTCCACGCTTCGCCAAGGTTGAGAAGGGATGATGCCATCCCGCTTCTGCTGGAAATCTCTTCACGGATTAGAAGAGCTTCTTTATGAGATTTAATCGCATTGTCCGTATTCCCCATGGATAGATACAGGTTTCCTATATTGTTAAGGATATTGGCTGTCCGGGCCAGTCCTCCGGCCTTCTTCCTTGCTTCCAGGGCTTCAATGTAGTACTCCAGGGCCTCCTCCAGCCTGCCCATTCTTCTTAGTGTCATACCTATACTGTTCAATGTGTCAGGAGAACTCCATGAATCATCAATGCTTCGCTGTATATCCAGGGCTTCGTTAAAACATTCCATGGCCCTCTGGTAATTTTCCATATGGTAGTACACCAGTCCAAGGCTGTTGAGGGAACTTGCTTCATCATGTTCGTTTCCAAGTTTCCTGCTTAGATCAAGCGCCTTTTTATGATGATCTACAGCAAGGGAGAAATCTCCCTGGTCCTTGCAGATAATACCGAGCCAGTTCGTTACATCGGCTACTATCTTCATGTCTCCGCTCTCCTCTGCGACTTTCAGCGCGTCGTGCATGATCCTGTATGACTCAGACATTCTGTAAAGTCCGTGGTAGCTCGCTCCCAGGCCAAGGATATTCCTTGCTTCGTCTGCACTGTCTCCATCCTTGCGGCAGCTCTGAATCGCTGCCTTGAATGTCCTGGCGGCTTTTTCAAAGACACCTGCTTTCCAATAGGCAACGGCAGCCCTGCGGTATAGCCTGCTCCGCTGAGCGGGATGGTTCTCGGCAGCCTGGTGAAAAAATTCCGCAGCCTTCTCGTAGCTGCTTTCTTGAAGAAGCCTTTCTCCCTTGACTTCCTCAGGGATTTTTCCTTCTTCCGGTGCACTACCGGATGTATCCATGCAGACTCCCTTCGCGGATGATTAGAGAATTTGTATTCCAGCGGTCAACGTCAACTCCCTAAAATCCACAAAAAATATTCCTGTGGATTCCTTTCAGGCACCGAACATGTAGTAAAGCAGGGACAGCGCTGAAAGCACCCAGAGCCCCGCAGGCACCTCTTTCCGCTTTCCTGCGGCAACCTTGAACATCGGCCACGTCAGAAGTCCTGCAGTCATGCCTATACCGAGATTGTATGTGAAACTCATCAGAACGATTGTGAGAAAAGCGGGTGCCAGCTCGGTCATATCGTCGAATTTCAATCCGGTGATAGGTTTCAGCATCAGCATACCTACTACGATAAGAACCGGTCCGTAGGCGCAGGGGGGAACGGCGGTGAGAACCGGTGTCAGGAACAGCGCCAGCAGAAAAAGAAATGCTGTCACCACTGCAGTGAAACCGGATTTTCCTCCCTCCTCTATTCCCGTGGCGGATTCGATGTACGCTCCGGTAGTGGTTGTTCCAAGTACCGCGCCAACAACTGTTGCAAGGGCATCACATAGCATGGGCTTCTGGATCTCAGGAAGGTTGCCATCTTCATCAAGGAACCCCGCCCTGTACGAAAGCCCCAGAAGGGTACCCATCGTATCAACGAAATCCATAACAAACACCGTCAAAAGAACCGATATGAATCCCCAGGTAAGGGCTCCGGCAAGATTGAATTTCATGAATATTCCGGCAATCGAGGGAGGCATGCTTACGATACCGTTTGGCATAGGAGCGATTCCTGCGATGAGCGCTGCGGCGGTTGTTACGATAATTCCGATCAGAAGGGCTCCCCTGACTTTCAGAGCCAGCAGTACGATCATAAGAAAGAGCCCGCATACGGATATAAGTACAATCGGGCTTCCTATATCACCCAGTGTAACCGGGGCCGCTCCGGGTGTTCCAATTGTTACAACCCCTGTGTAGTTCAGGCCTATGAAGCACAGAAAAAGACCGATACCCACGGCAAAGGCGATCTTGAGCCCGGATGGAATGCAGGATGCAAGCCAGCTCCTGGCACCGACCAGGGTAAGGATCGTAAACAGTACTCCGCCGATGAAGATAGCCCCCAGGGCGGTCTGCCAGGAGTAACCAAGAATTCCGGTCACCGTATAGGCTATGAAGGCATTCTCCCCCATATAGGGAGCGATGGCAAAGGGTCGCTTTGCGTACAGTCCCATCAGCATGGTTCCCACAAATGCGCTTAATACGGTGGCAACCATGGATGGGCCTGCAGGAATGCCTGCTGCGGAAAGAATCGCGGGCTTGACAACGATTATGTACGCCATCGTAAGAAAGGTTGTTATTCCTGCAATAGTTTCAGTTTTCCACGTTGTACCCAGTTCATCCAGTTTAAAGAACTGCCTTGCCGTCATCTCTTACCTCCCGCGGTCGTACTTGACTTCTAGCAAACCTCTTTTACAGCAAACACTTGATATCCGCTTTCATAAATATTCCGGTGAATTCATTTATGAATATAGTAATATCTACTAATGCCTCACGTAAAATAGCAAGAGTTTGTAATGAGAATCCGTTATGAATAGATTAAAGGTACTCTGTCATGATGGAGGAGATTTATGATTGGTGGGGAAAGGTACTTCAACGCTCCGTGGGGAACTATGCTCAAAGTGATCAGTCTTCTTGGTACAGTTCTGCTGATAGGAGTATTCGGTGGGATGGCCCTGACAGGCCGAGCTTCCACGGCCATTACAATGGCTCTGTATTTAGTTATTCCGCTACTGACTCTGTCCATCAGCCTCCTGTTTACTGTAAGGGGTTACAGCATTTCAGGCAATTCATTTAGTGTCAGGAGACTGCTGTGGTATACAGATATAGATATCAGCATGTTAAAAACGGTTGAATGCGATCCGAAAGCCATGACAGGATCCATAAGAACCTTCGGCAACGGAGGACTCTACAGTTTTTCAGGCAGGTACAAAAGCGGGAAGCTTGGTACTTTCAAGGCGTACGTAACCGACTTCAAGAAATGTGTGGTCATAAAAACAGCAGGACAGACAGTTGTAGTATCACCTGAAAACCCCGAACTGTTTGTGGAAATTCTGCGAAATCTACAGTGGAGTACATAATGAATGATTCTTATTCGTCATGCGCACGGTGCCCGTTTTCAACAAAAGAACGGCTGTGCTTTGTTGGGAATGGGAAGAGCCCTTCCACATGCCCTACTCTGGATAACGATCTTATCGATGATGTCAGAACAGAGTACAGTGATCCGAGTATCAGGGAATTTGCGCGACAGGCTTCATTGCAGGAGGGTGAAGGTTATTCGGGAAGGGGTCAGGGCATTACTGCCCCGAAACCCTCAAAACCAAGGATATTGGAAATCGTTGAGTTCGCCAGGAGGATGAACTACTCAAAACTGGGCCTTGTATTCTGTACAGGCCTGTCGAGAGAAGCTGCCATCGTAGAATCTTTCCTGTCCGACAAAGGCTTCCTTGTGGTTTCCGTTATATGCAAGGCGGGGCGTATTCCAAAGGAGGAAATAGGGGTTAAGGATCATGAAAAGATAAGACCCGGAACCGATGAGTCGATGTGCAACCCCATGATCCAGGCATTTGTCCTCAACAGGGCCGGTACCGAATTCAATATCATGATGGGGCTGTGCGTAGGTCACGATTCAATTTTCCTGAAGTATTCAGAAGCGTACTGCACTGTTCTTGTCGCAAAGGACCGCCCCACAGGTCACAACCCTCTTGCCGCGGTATACACCCTGGAGAGTTATTACAAACACCTTAAAGACGAATGATCTTACCGGCAAAGCTGGTGACTCCGGAAATACACTCAGAATGTCCACCAAGGTACTCCAGACGGGATTCCCTTCGACTCACTTCGCTCGCTCAAGATAGACTCACCATTCCGATCTTCGATCGGAGGTTATAATCCATACTACTACCAGTTATTGCGAGCAGATCACAATATGGTTCGAAATCAAGTTTCCTTATGCTCAACTTACCCCGGATCAAATACGATTACTAAACAATCCTGCGCTCATTCGCTGAACACCGCCTTGATGCTGGCAAAGGTCTCGGACTGGAGAGCGAGATCATCGTCATAGATGATGGATACATCATCCAGAAATACATAATCTGGGCTACTTCCTCCTCCTGTATAACCGAAGATCTTGAACCCCTCCAGATTTCCAGTTGAGCGCAGAAAAGAGGTCAGGTCATACTCCACCCAGCCAGGATCGTAAACGTGTACAATATCCTGATCGTAGTCTGAAGGACTATAGTAGAGATGGAATGCGAAGAACGCTTGCTCCGGTTGCATATACCAGAAAGTTATTGATACTATGTTGTTCACATCTGCTGGTGTGAATTCCTGTTTTATCCAGTAGTTACCTTCAACGAAGGCACAATATGTCCCCGAATGGGGGTCTGCAGTATCGATGATCCAATTATTGGTTGTCCAGGGTGTAAGGACACCATCTTCAAAACCTGTGTTCAGCAACAGCTCAACAGGTGCTGCGAAAATGAAACTGACCAAAGCCAGTGTAATAACTAGATACAGGTTTCTCATAACCACCTCCCGTATTATTGATGGACCATAGTGAAACCTGATATCTGAAAGATCAACCCCTGTTTCAACCGGGCCATCGGTGTAATTCCTGTTATCATATCCTCTTTTCAAAGTAATGATAATTCCCAGAAGCATCAGAAGTCAATGACAAGGAATTATATACGTCATCCACTCCTGTATTTGATGATCGACAATACAATACTAAAAAAGGGACACTACTCTGGTTTTTAAACCGGTTCTACAGGTTCATAGAGATCTGTTATGTACTCCGATTCGTCCTTGGTGCTTTCACAACCCTTAACATAGATCTCGAAACAGGCATTTTTTCTGGGCTTGTATCCATTCTGGGGAACCCAGATTCCACACAGTTCTCCCCATGCCTTTCCAAGCCCCTTGTATGATCCTATATGCCTTGCGGTTGCGTACTGTCCTCCGGGAATCTCACCCTTTTCAACTTCTACATCATCGGGAATCCTGATATCATCTTCAATGGTGATGCAAGCTTCGGAATGCAATTCCTCTTCCGGAATTGATTCGGGATCATCCCAGAAGATACCCAGCCACTGACTTTTTTTTATGTCTACATCATTCTTTGAAATGAAATCGCTGAGTTTCCCAAAGGCTTCACCAATTTTGAAGTATGCCCCCCTGTGTTTCACAGCCAAAATCTTCATTGGCTCCAGCCCGACTATTTTACCTTCCATAGTGACATTTCCTTTCCGAATTAGATTGAACAACTGTATACCCTTTCCCGGCATGAAGTGATATCCTGAGGGAGCCTGGATAAGCGGAATGTTTTTCCGATACCTTCTGAAATCAGAGGGAGTTTCACCGAATGCCAATTTAAAGGCCCGGGTAAAAGACTGGTTCGAGTCGTAACCTGCTCTTATAGCAATCAGCATGATAGGATCTACTCCTTTAAGGAGACTGTAAGCAGATCTCTCAAGTCTCAGGCGCCTGATAAGACTTGTCACTGTTTCTCCAACCATTCCACGAAACACGCGATGGAAATGGAAAGGGGAAAAGAAAGCCACTCCGGCAATCTCATCGAGGTTGAGATCACCATCAAGATTCTCCTTGATATAATCAAGTACTGCAAGAATCCGTCTCCTGTAGATCTGCCCGGTATCTTCCCTCATATCACCTCCTGGAACCAGTATACTGGTTTGTCAGTTTAACCGGTACACATTTCTTGCTGAGTTTGGTAAAGAACAATACAGAATAAGAAAATGGGGGGTGGAGGCAGGCCACGATTCAATTTCCGAAGTATTCAGAAGCCTGCTGGACAGTTATTACAAACACCTTAAAGATGAAAGATCTTAACTGTCCATCCTATTTAGTTCGATTTCATGGCCTGACTTCTCCGCAATCCGCTTCAGTTGCTCCAGACAGTTCTCCACCAGCTTCTCATCTACCACTGAATAATTAACCTGCAGTCTGCCTGTACCGGTAACTACCCGGAACCTGCCCTTTACCGAGGGACGAAGGGGTGCTTCCATTCTTTCAATAAGGTCAAGCAACTCGGCCGTTATCATTTGCCCGTGCGGAATTCTGGTTGCAAGGCAGGAATCGGAGGGATATTCCCTGACGCCGAGAAAGATTCCCAACTCTGCAATATCATTCCTTCCCATGCAGGCTTCCAGAAATGGATGGGCTATTCCGGTTTCCGCCGCTGCAACCAGTCCCGGCCTGTGTTCTTTAAGGTCATCGGTACTGGTTCCATCCATGACAGTTCTGCATCCCCGGGCAACCGCCTCCGCCTTCAGCCTGGAGTAAAGTTCCCTCTTGCAGATATAGCAGCGATTGTCAGTATTCTGTGCAAATTCTCTGCAGGACAGCAGATCCAGAGGGACAAATACTGGTTCAACACCAAGTTCTTCAGCAACGTTGAAAATATGTCTTCTGTAAAAGCCTGCCAGCAGCCTGGTATCGGCGGTAAGCAACACGATATTTGAAGCGCCAAGAACGCTGACGGCGGTCCTCAGAAGAATCTCACTGTCGTAACCACCTGAAAACAGTACTCCGCAGCATCCTTTGTCGAGCAGGTACTGCTTCAGAATTTCAGGTACAGACAATGAATCCTCCTATGGTAATGGTATCATACAGCCGGTTATATTATGTGATGTAGGATACCCGTAAGAAGTGCCAGCGGGATATCCTGTAACGAATTATCTGGTTATTTCTGTTCTTCATACAGATACCGCTGACTCCTTCTGACACTTTAGTTGAATATACTGCATGCCGAACAAGAGGATTGTGATGAAAATAGCTGTTTTTGACCCCTTCTGCGGTGTTTCCGGAAACATGATTCTGGGGGCATTGGTGGACTGCGGTCTGGATATTGTCCATCTTGAAGAGATGCTTAGCTCACTTGATCTGAAGGGATGGGAACTTTCAGCGGAGAAAGTACTCAGAAAAACTCTGCAGGGAACCTTCGTACAAGTCATTGTCCCGGAGGAGACTTCTTCCAGACATCTTCCCGATATTCTTCGTATCATCTCTGAATCAGACCTGCCTGAATACGTCAAGGTAAAGAGCAGCGATGCCTTTCACAGGCTGGCGGATGCGGAATCACATGCTCACGGTATTTCAATCAACGAGGTTCATTTCCATGAAACAGGCGCAATGGATGCCATCATTGACATCGTCGGATCCTTCTGCGGCCTTTATCTTCTCGGGATTGAGAGAGTTTACTCATCAGCCGTCGCGACAGGTACCGGAACGGTAACATGCGCTCATGGTACCCTGCCTGTGCCGGCTCCGGCCACAATGCATATTCTGAAGGGTATTCCCACAGCGCCAACAGGTATAGATAGTGAACTTACTACTCCAACAGGGGCTGCTGTACTGGTTACAGCTGTTGAATCCTGGACGTTCCCGCCACCATGCATGAAACCACAATCAACTGGAATGGGCGCGGGATCAAAAGACCTTCAGCGTCCGAACCTCCTCCGACTTACGGTTGGAGAAACCACAGACGATGCTCTGTGGAGCAGCGACCGATGCATTGAGATCAAGACTATTATGGATGATATGGATGCGAGGATCTGGCCTGACGCTGCCGGCAGCATCCTTGAATCGGGAGCCATGGACTGCTATGCCACCATGTGTATAGGTAGAAAGGGAAGACCTGCAATGGAAGCCACAGTTCTATGCCCTGCAGCCAGAATGGATGCTGTCATCGAGTGTATATTCAGGAATACTTCGACCATTGGAATGAGACTCTGTACCATTGAGCGAGCCGTGCTTGACAGAGATGAACAGACAGTTGAAACCAGATTCGGCCCTGTCAGAGTGAAACGGGTCTTTCTGGACGGAAAGCCGCTTCGGTCGGAGCCGGAATATGAGGATTGCGCAGAAACTGCCAGACAGCATAATATACCGGTGCAGAGAGTTATTACAGCAGCCAGATGCGCGGTGCTAATTATGGAAAGAAACGGGTAACTCCTCTGGAAGACTATTCACGGGAACTCCCAAGATCCGAATTGAGCCGCAAGAGGATGCGGTCGACTATTATTTTTTTTATAGCAATGGTCGTTTCTGCATTCCTTCTCGGTTTTCTCTTCGACCTGGGGCCGGATCCTCCAGTTGAGAATGTACTTTCCGATGTTGGGGATTTCCCCGGAGATCATATATGGTTCAACTCAAGCGAGCCTATAAGTCTATATGATCAGTTAAGCAGGCACGTGGTGGTTGTGTTTTTCTGCAGGCTTTCAACCCTTTGCGACCTCCAGTATTTCTCCCGACTCGAGGAAATCCACGAAGAATTCATGGAGGAACCATTCACCGTAATCGCTGTTATCCAGACGGAAGAAACCTCAATAGATGAGTTAAGCTGCATTGTAGAGGATTGGGGGATTGAATTCCCGGTGATCATAGACAACCGGGGAACAGTATCCAGCCGTTTTAATGTCAGTTCTTTTCCTTCAGTGCTTGTGCTTGATTCAAGGGCAAGGGTGTCGGCAAGGTTTTACGTAGGATGGGAAAAGGCTGACCTCAGGGGCATAGTCGATGACCTGCTGCAGCAGCTGCGTGCAATGCGTTATTCTCAGATCGTTGTATATCACCCTGATGGTGGTTCCTTTTTTCCCAACTCATTACATCAGGGAAACTAAAGGATTGGGTTTATCTGGAAACCTCGCCAAGCGGGATCGTGTCGAATGTCTCGAAGGCAATGGCC
>DAOWFD010000349.1 GCA_030638185.1 Candidatus Aegiribacteria sp. | reverse complement strand
GTACTCACTGCTCCTTGCTGATCCGATTCGGGACAACCTGAATGTCCTGTCTCTGCAGGAACGTCAGCAGTTCCTGATGGATATGACGTTCGTTGGGGATGTCCTCACAGAAGTACTTAACCCATCCCTCATCAACTACTCGATTCTTGGCAACACCGACCGGGCACTTCACGTTCATATTCATCCCCGTTACGATTCTGAGGAACCCGATAAACGCAGAACGCACGCCATCATCTACCACTGGCTGAAGATGTCGTATGTTCCGTTTAATGCGGAGCGCGATGCCGCACTCATGGCAAGTATTCGAGCGGTATTGGCATTACGAACTGAGATCATGGAATGAGAAGAAGATTGCCCAACTGCACGCCGAAACAGATGCGGACATGCAATGCCGCTGAGCTTGATCGTTGGTGCGCCCGATGGATGGAGACAATGGACGCATGATCAAAGCTGACTACAGCAAGATCGCCTCATTCTACGACAAGGGTCGTTCGCTTTCGGCACAGAATACCGCCATGTGGCTCGATCTAATTACGAAGCTGTCGGGGGCATCAAAAGGAGCAAGAGTGCTCGATCTCGGTTGTGGTACAGGTCGTTTCTCTCTGCCTATGGCGACCCGCCTGGGGTTCAATGTGACAGGCGCGGATTCCTCTGCTGAGATGCTGGCGAAGGCGGAGCAAAAGGATTCTAACTCCGATGTGAACTGGATGCTCACAGATGCAGGTGCGTTGACCTTCCCAAGCGGCTCATTCGAAGTTGTCTTCATGTCGCATTTGCTCCATCACGTCGACAGCCCTCTCGCAGTGTTGAAAGAATGCCGTAGGGTCTTGTTCCCTTCGGGAGTCGTACTGATAAGGTATGGCTCTATGGATCATATCCGGAATGACGTCGAACATACGTTCTTTCCCCAGGTCAGCGGGATAGACGAACCAAGAACCCCAACGAAAGAACTCACGGAGAGGTGGCTTCTTGATAATGGTTTTGCGGATGTTTTTTCTGAAGAGGTCGTACAGCAAACGTATCAGACCGGCGAAGCGCATCTTGATGCGGCCCGATCGAAGAGCACATCTGTCTTAAGTATGATATCGGAGGAATCTTTTCATGCTGGCATATATCGTCTCGCGGAACACGTGGACAAGAATCCAGATGATGAATGGTTACTATTTGATAAGATGACAATGACTGTTGGTCACAAGAGGAACATAAAAGTTTGAATTAAGACCCAACACTTATGAGGTCACAAATTAGCACGCTGCTTATTTGTGATGTTATTCGAGGAAGATGATATGGCAAATATGCCCGAAGAGATGAGGATATTTTTCGATGCCAGAGTTGAGGACTATGATGAGAACATGGCAGCAAGTATCGAGGACTATGCTACATTTTACAGTAAGGTCTCCGTGCCGTTCCCATATACGGACAAGCCTATCGAAGTGTTGGACCTTGGTGCTGGCACTGGGATTGAGATAGAATTCATCTTCGCTAAGGCTCCGAACACAAGGATAACCGCAGTTGACTTATCTGCATCGATGCTGAAGAAGCTGGTTGAGAAGTACGAGAGTCACTGTTATCAGATCCGAACTATTGTGGGTTCCTACCTTACAATGCAACTTGAACCAAATACCTTTGATTTTGTGGTTTCCGTTATGTCGCTCCACCATCTTGTTCCAGCGGAAAAAACCTCTCTATACATAAAGATAAGGAAGGCACTTATCCCGACTGGTGCTTATGTGGAGGGGGACTATATCGTTTCAGTTGAAGAAGAGAGCAGACTTCTCAAAGAGTACCAGGCGTTAAAGGAAGAATACACCATACCGGAAAAAGGGTTGTATCATATTGATATACCGTTTAGTGAAAAGACCCAGATTCGAGCATTGAGGAAGGCAGGATTCGGATCGATACAAGTACTCCTCCAGACTTCGAGATCAAATGTCATTGTCGCCAAACCGGAAGGCTCATGACCAATCGCTCTGGCAGAAGCAACTGACCGGCACGGCGTTATGCAGGCATATAGGACAGTGAACTCATTACTATTTATCGTATATGACATAGCATTTGGGGATATATATGCAACACAGTGAGTTTCATTTTAAAGGGATGAATGGTGTATCTCTTTACTCTCAGTGTTGGCTGCCAGAGGTTCACCTTCGTGCTGTAATTGCGCTTGTTCATGGAATTGGAGATCATAGCGGTCGATACATGAATATCGTAAACCATCTGGTTTCTAACGAATATGGTGTATACGGGTATGACCTCCGAGGCCATGGGAACTCCCCTGGTCAGCGCGGTCACATAGACTCGTGGGTTGAATATCGCATTGACCTATTAAATTTTCTCAGGATGATCAGAGCACAACAATCAGGGAGTCTTATCTTCTTGATGGGTCATAGTATGGGGGCTTTGATAGCTCTGGACTTCATCCTTTCAGAAAACGAAAAACTGGCAGGGACGATTATATCTGGAGCACCCATCGAGCCAGTTGGTGTAGCTAAACCATATAAGGTTGTACTTGCTCGAATTCTATCCCGTGTATATCCGAGATTCCCGATAGATCTCGGTCTGGACAATGATGCGATTTCTCGGATCCCATCCGTAGTGAGGTCTTATCAGGATGACCCACTTGTCCACGGCAAAATAAGCGCTCGGTGGGGGACAGAATTGTTATCTGCACTGGAATCGGTGAAGATGTGGGGGGCGAGTATTACTATTCCCTTCCTTATGATCCACGGTGAAGCCGATCGACTGAATTCCGCTCAAGGCGCAAAGGAATTCTTCGATCGAATTCGAGCGTACGATAAGGAATTTATCAGTTACCCGGCTGGTTATCATGAGCTACATAACGATCTGGATAATGAAACAATGCTGAGTGATTTACTGAATTGGATTAACCAGCACATGGAAATTCGATAATTGCTTGCATAACCATTCACTGAAGAGGACCTGTAATGCGGCTCGATACAGTAACAATGTTGCATGATATGAACGAGGTGAGCCCTTGTCGATAACCGACATCGTCAAGTGGAGGGGAAGCTAGTTCGATTCACTTCGTTGGCCTGGTAATTCCAGAACTCGCTGAAGCGCACACATATTTGATGCGTGATGAAAACGGAAAGATCAAGGTTTACATCTTGACTCTCCCTATCACACTTGATACTGAATCATCAGGTGCAGGTGACTAACGAGCATCCAGTCTTTACTCGGTGCCTTGACCTGGCAGGGTTATCCTCGGTATTATCATTTTAAGAGGAATATCACGGCTTGACAGGAGGAGTTGGAGCCTTCTTCACGACCGTGTTGACAATGACGGCAAATCAAGTTTCCTGGCAAATTAACCGGATTGGAAAGCAGTGGCAAAACACCCGGATAACAATATTGAAGAAAACCTTACCCGGAAAGCACTTGAAAAAAAACTCGCAAAGGCTACCGGAAAAGAACGAATCAGTACTCTATGCAAACTTTCGCGAATGCTTCGATCATTAAATCCTTCCGAAGCACTTGAATACTGCAGAGAGGGTTTGGACCTTCTGAAAAGCTTTCCCGACTGTAATCTTGAATCCAGGATCCTGGGAGATATCTGCTGGGCATACCAGAACATTGGTAAATATCAGGAAGCGCTTGAATTCGGTTCCAGACACCTTGATCTATCCAGGGAGATAAGGGATATAAAAGAAGAAGCCAATTCGCTTAATGAAATAGGTGTTACCTATTGGAGGCTTGCATGCTACGATGATGCTCTTGAATACTATTTAAAAGCGCTCAGATTGCTTGCAGAACAGAATGACTCGAGTGGTGTTGCCGACGTCAACAACAATATCTGCATTCTATTCACTGATATGAAAAAGAATGAAAAGGCTCTCGAATACTGTAGTAAGGCTTTAGAATATTACAGTAATTCCAGCTCAGGAGAAGGAGACATCAACGAAAGCATCAACCATTCTAATACACTCAATAATATGGGAGCTATCCACCAGAAACTTGAGAACTACACAGAAGCCTTGAAATACCATCGTGCATCTCTTGAAATGAGAATAAGACTGGATAATGATAAGGGGATTTCTCATTCAGAAGTGAATATCGGAATAGCTCTGAGAGAACTCAGCAGAAATCAAGAATCGCTGGAGTACTTCTTCAGAGCTCTCAAAACCACCAGAGAAACAGATGATAAAAATACTGAAGCTGATATCTTACTAAACATCGGTATTACGTATGCTTCAATGAAGGATTTCGATAAGGCTGTCGAATACACCAAACAATGTGAAAGTAACGCCATAGAGATTGATGCTAAATGTCTGCTTAGCGATTGTTATAAAGAGTTATCATCCCTTTATAAAAACATGTCCGACTTTGAGAATGCTCTTTTCTACTTCGAAAAGCATAAATCCCTGGAGAATGAAATATTCAACAAAGACAGCAGCAAAAGAATGCTTGAACTGGAAGTCAAACACAATGTTAAAAGTAAAATAAAGGAAGCAGAAATAACCAGACAGAAGAACAGGGAACTTGCTGAGGCCAACAGGGAACTGAGCAATGCGCTTAATGAGGTAAGAACTCTGAGTGGACTTCTTCCGATCTGTGCTTCCTGCAAAAAGATCAGAGATGACCAGGGTTACTGGAAACAGATCGAATCATACCCCTCCGAGCGTTCGGAAGTTCGTTTCAGTCACGGCCTGTGCCCACAGTGCCTGGAAAAGCTGTATCCAGAAATGAAAGAATGAATTATTCCGATTCCTGTTATAGATAGTGTAACATGTTATAAAGAAAGGAGACTGGATGAAATATCTGGTTTTTCTACTCGCTTTTGCAGTCGCTGCCATGGGATGGGTGGATGAGTATGGACGCGACAGTTCAATTCCTGATGGAACACTTCCATCATGTAATGATGCAATCACGCTGAATATTATAGATACGTTCCATGCGTCATCTGCCGGGCAGATGCTCGGTCTGGATACTCAGCAAGGATGCAATCAGCTGGTGGTTATGGATAGCAACGCTGAATTGATGCGAGGGGTCGAAATGGGTACCGGAAATCCTGTGTGGACATATCCTACTCCCCGCACCAACACTTTTGGCTGTTGTCATGACTGGCCGGTCACTTATGGATGGTACGTAAACTGCTTTGTAGACAGTGAAATGTACTATTACAGTTCCGGTACCTGGAATGTTGCATTTACAAATCCTGCAGGAGACAATGGCAGAGGTATGGATTTTCAGAACGACGGGAACTACATCTGGGAAACGTACAGCAGCGGTAACAAACGTAATCGTATCTACAGGATAGACGAGACTGGTGCTTACAACTTTTACTCTGTCCCAGACGTCCCCGGTCAGATGAGTGGACTTACGATATTTCCATACAACAATAATCTGGGAATATTCGTCACCAGCTATCATTGGCAGGAATGGTTCCTCTACGAATTCGACGGTTCCAGCATGACTTATAAGGGATCGGGTAATCCCGGGGTGAGTGGTTTTTCATTTTCATTTGGATTGGCCTATCACCCTGATACGGACACATTTTTCTGGAGCTATATGGTATACGATACTTTCTGGTGGATAGCCGAGGTTGAGTTCATCAATACCTCGCTTGAGCAATCCACCTGGGGAAGCATTAAAACACAGTTCTAGAACTCTTAGGAGTAGTGCCTTTGTATTTTATAGTATTTTCTGATTTCTCCTGATTAATCCGCAATGGAGAAAGATTCCCAGAAGTTCATGAACAGTGATTCAGCAAGCCGGAATTCAGCTTCTGCACTTTCCAGGTTCGATATGTCGATTTCACCTGATTCTGCCCTTAGCAGGGCTATTTCATATTCAAGCTTCCTGATGCGATAATTGCTGTAATAAAGAGTTCCTTCTACGGAACCGCACCAGTTGAAAAAGCCAAGACTCTGGCTTTCCCAGTCCGTATAACAGATAATGGATATTTCTTCATCACTCAGATAATGCCTGCAAATGCGTGTTAATGCACTAAAACCATCAAGTGC
>DAOWFD010000417.1 GCA_030638185.1 Candidatus Aegiribacteria sp. | reverse complement strand
CAGCACTGCGCTTAGTTTATACGATGTGATGTAATTCCCGGTAATGGCGTGCAAGGCCAGAAGTGGCAGATAGACCAGGGAATACTCAGGGGATTGCATAGAACCTGTATTGTGGAAAGACTGCATCTGGACCAGGTAATAATAACCATCCCAACCGTTTACGTACTCTGTCCGGTTGAGCGCCTGAAGGCCGCTGCCGATGAGAACCCCCGCCAGGATCATCAGCAGGGCAATAGAGGCCAGCCATCTTGTTTTAGTACTCGTCACAGATTTAAGCCCCATGCATCACTAAAATACGAAATCTTCGAACATCCCCCGGTCACTGGAAATACGGCCGCTGTCGAATTCCAGGATATCATTGAAGATGGTGATGCGGTCCAGATCCGGATCCTGATCAGGCCGTACTCCGGAATACGGATCATAGGAAGCTTGCGAGTAACGCCCTATTCTATGAAGCCTTCCAAAGATCTTCACCGTGTTATCGTCAATGATTTGCCAGTTTCCATCAGCGTACATGATCTCCGTATCACCATCTTGTTCTCTGTGCTTCCAGAGGATAAAACTGCCATTTGAGCGCAAAACAAGGGTTTGTGTATAGTCTTCCCACGGGGTGCTGCGGCTGGCAAATATCTGTTTGTCAATAAAGGCATCAGCATAAGTATTCTGTGCCCATTCCAGCACGTCACGCTTTCGCGTTTCGCTTTCACCGGAATCAAGCACAAACCATTCCTCTCCATTAAAAAAACGAAGCTCACTAATCACAAGGTCTTTATACGTCGCGCCTTCGTGTATCTCGAGTATATCCATCACGAAACTGCGTCCCTCAAGCGGCGTGTCCAGGGTTATCACCAGCGGCTCCATGGTATCAGCAAGCCGGTATACCGGTGCGTTTCCGCTTTCAGCTCCGAAAGAAATCAGGGATGCCCGTTCATTCTGGCTGAAATGTGTCTGGGATCGATGATAACCATTCCAGATTTTGATTTTTTCGATGCGCTGTATCTGATCAAAAAGGAATGTCAGGCTCTCTCCTTCACCGGTACTCTCTTTATTCCCATCAGTCCAGCCAAATGCTGAACGTGAGTCAAAGAGGAAATCAGGGTGATAGGCCTCTATGGGTTCAAGACAGGAACTTGCCTGTACTCGTCCACCGATTTTTCTAATCGGCTGAACCTGCAGAGGGACTTCATTGCCTTCTTCGTTTATGACCAGAAGCGTTATTTCGCTGATACCCACAGGCAGACTGCCCGTATAACGGATTCCGTTTTCCCGGTACTCCATTGCGTCAGTGGCATCAATCCGGACAAAGATGCTCTTCACCCAGGCGTTAACCGGAATAGGCTCCTCAACTGCTCTGCGGACAGGGCTTTCCAATCCGTTTATATACAGTTGATAATACGTGATTTCTTCAATACTGCTGCTGCGCGGCAGGACATCTATGGTGATAGCATTGATGATTACCGGTTCCTCAAAGGAGAAGAAAAGCCCTTCGTCGGGGGCTGCGCCGGGCATGGTGACCCAGCAGGTATTCGGGTCATTGTCGAACACATTTTCAGGGCCAAAACGGCTTTCAGGCATATTGATAGAGGTTGCGTAGCATAGTTCGAGAAACGCACTGGGGGCATCCTCGAGCGCAACCTCTTCCGTGTTTTCTTCTTCCGTGCTTACCTGTTCTTCGTTTATCTGTTCTTCGTTTATCTGTTCTTCGTTTATCTGTTCTTCATTTACTTGTTCTGCGTTTATCTGTTCTGCGTTTACCTGTGAATCCGAGGTTTCTTCTTCGCTGCAGGATAGAGTGACTGCCAGAACTGCGAGAGCAAACAGAACCAATACTTTTTTTTTCATCTTTACCTCTCCAGGGGCCATGGATAGTGATTTTGTACATCCTGTAATGCTATTTCTTCCAGTTGTTTGTCGAAATGCTGGTAATCCTTTTCGTACCAGTCACCTCCCCATCTCCAGCCAAGCATCTTAAATAATAGAACCACCAGATGCCCGTCGTAAAGGGTGCCAGGTGTTGAGGGGTCATATACTGCGCCCTCAGGAAATACCTGCAGGCCTGTGTAATAGGGATTCTGCACCGGATTGATATCTATTGCCAATCCGTACGCATGATTGGAGAGCCTGTCCGAAAAGGGAACGTTGCGATAATTGAATGCCGAAGTATTATTTTGCCGCATGGATTCAAAATCATCCCAGTCAAGCTGCGATATGGGCACAACCGACTCAAGGGGGAATTGGATGAAGAGCATCAGTATGAATACTTTCTGGAGATCTCCGGCTACCCGGGCATCAGCCACAAGCTGTCCCCGGTGTACTTCTCCGTTAAAGCCATAATAGACCACATCAATGAGTACCTGATTATCCAGTATCCACTGTGGGCATTCTTCACTGACCCCATCTATGGATTCGTTAAATGTAAGATCTGTATATGAGCTGCCTCCTGAAAATGCCAGCGCTGCAAATGTACACAAGGCAAGGCATATCATTCTACGAGCGTATCTTACATATCCAGGGAATTCCAAATACCCCTCCTCTATTACAGATAAAGAAAACTTGATCTTCTCGCCATATCAGAATCAGCTCCAGATAACATTCTTCCGAGCCTGAATAAATAAAACTATAACCTTCCTGTGTATGAAGCAAATGAAGCTGTTGATAATAATAACAGGATCATGCAGCAATAAGAAGCATGATACTCTATTGGCTGACTACTTTTTCTATTCCCTGTGCCCTGTCACTGTCCGTTCCGGGCGTTTCAGCAATTCCGGGAATCTCTTTGAATTCGAGCATTGAAGCAAGGAACCGGAGGGGTTCAAGGCCTATCAATCCTTCTCCAATAACAGCATGACGGTCCCTGTGACTTCCACATTCTCTCTTTGAGTCATTGATATGAAAGGCTTTAATTCTACCTGTTCCAACTGTATCGTTGAACTTATTCATGGTTTCCAGAACAGCCCGTTCGGAAGAGAGGTCGTATCCGGCGGCGAAGGCGTGGCATGTATCGAAACAGATCCCTGTCTTTTCAGGCATATCGGTAAGTTCAAGCAATTGCGCAAGCTGCGTGAAGGAATGCCCTACAGTGGTTCCCTGTCCGGCGGTATTCTCGTAGAGAATCCCCGTGTTCCCCGGTGAATTAAGCAGTATCTGTTTCGCCGTCGATGAGATCTTTCTTATCCCGTTGTCTTCCCCTGTGCCGAGATGAGCTCCCGGGTGCAGAACACACCATTTAATCCCAAGTATATGTATTCTTTCCAGCTCGGTTTCCAGGGCAGAAACGGAGAGTTTTTCGACTCTTCTGTCCGTTGAGGCAAGGTTGATAAGGTATGATGCGTGGGAGATGATTGTAACCGATCTTCCGCTGTACCTCTCGATCTCCCTTTCCGTGACAGTGCGGCCTTTCCACTGCTGCTGGTTTGATGTGAATATCTGTCCGCAGGACAGCCCCAGTTCAGTGAGTGTATCAAGCGCCCTGTCCAGCCCTCCCCTAACGGAAACGTGGATTCCCGGTATCATGTATTCTGGAATTCTCTTCTATGGCTGCAGGCATGTCTGTCTAAAAAGATCAAGGTTCAGGGTGCATTTTTCAGCCAGTTCACTCCTCTTCTCAGCCAGAACCTGTAGAATATTCTGGGAAGTATCCCAGGTTCTATCGAGTAATACGCTCAATTCCTCATCCCAGCTGTCTGAAGAGGAGTCGACCGTAAGATCGGAAATGCCTGCCTCCTCCATGAATCTGTAACCCTTGGAGGCGTACGGTACGGCGATCGGAATCGTGCCGGTAACTAAAGAGAGGATCGATCCGTGAAGAGGGACGGTGAGAATTACACGGCATTCGGATATCCTTGTCAGAAAACTCCTGATACCGGTGGGCATGATCATGGTTGCGCGGTCACTGTGTTTCATCATGGCCATAACAGCTTCACATTCGGAATCGTCAGAATTCGAGAGGCTTCCCGTATGGAATGGGAAGAAGCGTATCTGCCCGCCATGAATATCGATGTGTCTGTCAAGGAGATCTGCCCATTTTCTTCTGATGCCGGTGACATCCGGTTCCCTGTAAAAACCGAGTTTTCTCCTTATTTCAAGGGGTAGAAGGTTACCCTGTCTGTTGGATACGTTCCTTACGGCAACTCCAAGGATTTCAGATGTACTGTGTGGCTGAGCATAGTCACCTGCCAGGGTGAAAGTGGAATCTGAGGCAAGTTTGACTTTTTCCGGATTCAACCCGAGATCAAGGAGTATTTCGAGGGAAGGCCTGTCCCTGACAGTAACACCGCTGCAGTACCCAAGCCATTTCCGTAGCTGACCCGGTGTCCATCTTGCCAGTTCGTTCCCCTGTCCAATTCCAACAGACCAGGCAAAAGCCGATTTTCCGTAACGTTTGGCCAATCTGATGGGGTGCAGGTTAAAAGGCGTGTAAAGAAGCGATGACCTGTCCTGGGCCAGTTCACCTCCACCAACTATCACCACATCGCACCACTTGACGCCACGGGTCATAGCCCGGAGCTTGCCCTTCGATACATCGAAGGGTTTTACACCGTATATCTTTTGCGTTTTCTCCGGAACGGCGGACATCACTCCCATCCGGACATCGCCAAGGGAAGAGAGATCCCTTACCTGTGAGACGAAAATAGCCTCGTCACCAGCGTTGGATCCGCCCTTTTCCAGCTGTCCCCAGGAGGAAGAAAATACCTTTTTCATAACCGGAATATACTGAATTGTCCGCAGGAGAATTCAGTCTGTCGTTGTTGACATCTGCGGACTCTGATGGATATCCTTCATAGTGCTTTTTACACGTAGTGGAGGAGGTTTTAAATGCTTGGACGGTTATACTGGAAAACTCTTATGGTCAAAGATGGAAACGGGAACAACCTCGCAAAGATCTGGTGCCTGATCCCGGCAAGTTAGCTTAGAAGGCGTACTTGATCATACCCCATGTTGAATCGTCAAGGGAGGAGACATTGGAAAAGACCACGATGCTGTGTCCGGATTCGGTCCATCTGATACTTCCACAGCCAGTGGAAACTGTGTTGGTCGAGTAATAGCGTAATTCATGTGGTCCGGCTGGAATAGGACTGAAATTGAACGATTCGTTGATCGTATTAACCCCCGGCAGTATCTGAAATGATCCCACAGTAGTTCCGTCAATGCGGAAATCGATATTGCAATAACCTCCTGAAGTCAGGGTGTTGGCTATCAATACAATGGTGATCTCAGCATGGTCCATATTGTCGGTCGATACCGTGTGGGTTCCAAAAACGGTATCATTTAAATTCCACCAATAGGGATAATACTTTACATCCCAGGTATCATAGGAAGTAGGGAAGATAATCGTATTACCACAGTTTGATTCACCTTCGAAGGTTCCCCGATCTAGAAACACTTCATCATCAGATACACCGTTATTGTCGCGATCTCCCGCCGCTAGAATGATACCACTTAATCCCAGCATGATAAGGATAAGTATAGAACTGGTTGGCTTGAACATGAACATCCCCTCTTTCTTACAGTTTACACATTTCTTCACCCATTGAGTGATCTACCTCCGTGTACAATATACGCTGGGAAAATCGATTTCCAGTCGTGCTATACTTCGATCCCAGGCTGACTTTACTTCTCACATTCTCTCAATAATATCTATATAAATTAATCATAATGACCGAAACACCCGAAGTTAAACATCGTTGCCAGCAGATATGCATTGGAGATTCAGTATCAGTATGCACTTCCCTCTTGAAGCCCCGGATCCGTGATTCTTATCCAACCTCTATTTCCGGCACATAGAATAGAACAAACGGAATTTGTATTTTCCGCCATTCCAGCAACATCTCCCGAATCAGCTCATCCGTTTCTGAATACCCCAATTTTCTTTTTCATAACCGGAATATACTGAATTGTCCGACGGGTCAGGCGATTATCCCTTTATTTTTCGCGGACTGAATGACACATATTGATTTCACGGAAGATGATCTTAGTTGTGGTAGGAGAATTTCCTCAGCGTTGCGGCCATCTGCCTTAACCTGCGGTCAACCTTTCCGTAAATCGATTCGTGCGCGTACGTTCCATCGGGCATCAGTTTCCCTGCCTTCGTTCTCATGAGAAGTTCCGCCCCCTCCTCTATGAACTCGATAGGATAAATGTGGAATCTGCCTTCTCTGACAGCATCAATGACGTTATCGCGAAGCTGAAGGTCCTTCACGTTCGATTTCGGGATCATTACTCCCTGTGTTCCCGTTAATCCTTTTCCGCTGCATACACGGAAAAAACCTTCCACTTTTTCGTTAACGCCGCCTATGGCCTGTATTTCTCCGAACTGGTTAACCGAACCGGTAACGGCTATGTCCTGCCTTATTGGAATCTCCGTGAGTGCACTGAGCAGAACGTAAAGCTCAGTTGAAGATGCGCTGTCCCCGTTCACTCCGCCGTAACTCTGCTCGAATACGATACTTGCGGAGAGGGAGAGGGGGTATTCCCTAGCGAATTTACCCTGTATGAAGCCTGATATTATCAGCATTCCCTTTGTATGCGTAGTTCCCGACATGTCAGACTCACGTTCAACATTTATCAGTCCTTTTCTGCCGACGGAAACTGTTGTGGATATTCTGGTTGGCAGCCCAAAGGAGTAATCCACGCCCTGATATATGGCAAGTCCGTTTACCTGTCCGACTTTCTCTCCTTGAGTATCGACCATTATTCTTTCATCGATTATCCGCCTGGTTGCATAAGTCTCAACGAGATTCAAACGGTAGATTTTTTCCTGTATTGCTTCCCTGACATGGGCAGCGGTAACAATTGAATCCCCCCTCTGCCGGGCAAAGTAGCTGGCCTGGCGTAGATAATCGGTAACCCTGTTAAATTCCAGAGAAAGCCTGTCCTGCAGGCCGGTCAGCCTGACACTTTCCTCCACAATAGCGGCAACTGCTCCTGTATCCATAGGAGGCAGTTCTTCAGCCTTGATTATCCCTGCCATAACGTTGGCGAAGTCTCTGATATTCTTAACTGTAGATTCCATGGTGAAATCAAAGGTTGCCCTTATCCGGAAGAGGAGGCCGAATTCAGGCTCGTAGGAAGCGAGAAGATAGTAGAGTTTTGAAGAACCGATAAGAATGATCTTGGCATTGGTATCAATCGGTTCGGGATGTAGATGAACCGGATACAGACCCAAGGGGTCATGACTCCTTATGACAGTCGTCTGGTTTCTTAGAGTTTGGATAAGTCTCTGCCACAATTCCGGCACTCTGACCAGATCCATGGCGTTCATGATAAGGTAGCCTTCATCTGCTTTGTGTATGGCGCCGGGTCTGATCATCGTGTGATCACTGTAGGGTTTCCCCTCAACGACAACTCGATCGATGTTTCCGAAGAGGCTTATTGAATCGGGAAATTCCTCGATCACGACCGGTCGCTTGGTTTTTCCCGCGTTATCAAGAATCAGATTCGGCATAAACAGAACGTATGGATCCTTACTCTCCGAACTCTCCGCAAAATCCTTGAGGTTTTCCAGAATAATCTCCACTATTGAATCAGCCCATTTGTCTGCCTTATCGTCACCGATTTCCTTCAGTATGGAAACAATTCCCGATATTGTCGGTTTCACAAGCCTGCTGAACATTCTCTCGAGCTTGGTCTGGATCTCGATTTCTAGATCACGGGTTTTTCTGAAGGCGTTTGTAAGTTTTTTGAAAAGCTCTTCATGCAGTTCCGTGTACTTCTTAATATCTTCCTGTGTGAGCTTCCCTTCCTCCTTCATTCCCTCCAGTGTATCGAAGGTGACCGTTTCGTCGTTAATCACGGGAAGGACATCCGGCCTGAATTCCCCCGGTGCAACGGGTACGTTTACTATGGAGAAACCCGCTTCCGTAGCTTCCTTTTTGACGGCATCCATAAGAGCTTTTTTACCGTCCTGGTAGGTTGCCCTTACTGCCCTGCTTTCCATTTCAGCCTTCTCGCTTCTGAGAACCGTGGGGATGTTGCTTCTTAGGAGCTGTACGCATTCCTCCAGAGCGCTTGCGAACCTGGCGCCGTCTCCAGCGGGAAAAGTGAGTGCTATCGGGTTTCTGGGATCCTCCATGTTTCGAACGTACATGATGTCTCTCAGATCATCGGTGGTCATATCGATGCTTTCCAGAATTTTCTTTATGGTTGTTTCACGCCCTGTTCCGGATACTCCCGTTATAAACATGTTGTATCCTATTGAATGAATTTCAAGACCAAGTTTAAGAGCCTTTATAGCCCTTTCCTGGCCTACTATCTCTCCGGTGGGTTTCATGTCCGCCGTGGTATTGAAATCAAGGGCTTCCGACGGGCATTTCCATCTGAGTTCTTCCGGTTTGAGCGGACTGACAGTCATCTCCGTATCCTTCCCGAATGATTTTCGTATCCTATTTCTCCGGAGGTTCAGGCTCCAGAGGTACTATTGAAAGTGGGCCGGCTTCCACTGAAAGTCCCCGGATCCTGCTCCCTCTTTCCACCTTACCCCTTACTATAATGGTAGCTTCAGAACGGACAAGAATAGACTCTGCCCTTCTGAAAAGCGGTGAGGGTAGAAATACATCCGCAACTCCAGTATTGTCTTCAAGCATAAGGAAACCTGCTCCAGCGGCAAGCCTTCTCCCTGTAACGAATCTTCCCCAGACCCTTATGTCGACCAATGCTCCGGTTCGTCCCAGTGGGATCGTTCCCCCCGGACGGGCGATCAACTCCAGCGGAGACGCTGAAAGTGGAAGGTTCAGCAGGCCGAGTTCCATGCCGACCCTTGTTTCTATGGAATAGTCGGGAAGATCAGGGATACCCGGAAGCAGGTCGGGGAACAAGCCGCCATCACCTGCCTCCAGCTGCAAGAGCGCAGCCGGGGGTGAGAAACCTGTTTCCCGGAAACAACCTGCCGCAGCCATATTTCTACATAAAGACATTCCGCAGCCAGCCTCAATCAGTTCCGAAGGATATCTGTACGGCCTGCCATCCCTCATTCTCTCGTACTCCGTACTCCCCATTCCTTTGAGATGATGAAATCCCGGTATTATTCTTCCTTCTCTCTCGCGCGTAAGCCATTTTCCTGTGTTGACTCCGGGAGGCATGAACGAAATGCCAAGCCTTCTGGCCTCCTCAAGGTAAACTCTCGGGCTGTAGAACCCCCCACCGGCTGCCATGACGGAGGCCATGTAGAGGGCAGGACGCTTCGCCTTCAGAAGTGCCGCCGCACAGGAGACGGCACCGTATGTAAAGGCATGAGCCTTGCAGAAACCGTAACCGGCATAGCTGGAGAGCACTTTCCAGACGGTTTCCGCCTTCTTCGGGTTCATCCCTCTACGTCTGCAGATTGAGATGATCTCTTCCTTATCAACCTGCTTCTTCTTGAGCATCCTCCTGAGAAGGTCTGAAGAGGTTTCATCCATTCCCAGAAGCACCTCAGCGGCTTTTGACACATCTTCCTGGTAAAGCATTACTCCAAGGTTCTCCAGAAGAATCGGTCGGAGTTCAGGAAGAGAGTAATTAATAACCGATTTCGAATGGAGACAGTCCAGGTAGTTCTTTCTCCCGCCTCCGGCAGATGCTCCGGGTCTTACCAGTGCGAGAGCTCTTGCCACATCCTCCATTGTACGTATCTTCATCTCCTTCAGAAGACCCCTCATGGCCGGCGATTCAACATGAACTACTCCTATTGACCTGCCGGAATCCAGGAGCTCCCTGGCGGGACTTGGAATACTGCCCCCCTTACGGAAAATGCTTATCGGGTCTTTTCCGAGCGCTGAGCATACAAGGGATATTGTTGTGAGCCCTCTCTGGCCAAGTAAATCCATTTTAAGAAGTCCTATATCCTCAATCCCATCCTTGTCGAAATGGGTTATATCGTACCCACCGGGACTCGGTTGAAGAGGCACAAGCGTGTCAACCGGTTCGCCCGAGCAGACCAGTCCGCATGGATGGGGTGCCAGGTGGGAGGGGATATTCCTGATAAGTTTAGAGTTCCGCAACGCTTCCGAAGCAGCTGGCCTGCTCCAGGCAGCATTATCATGGTAGCGGAGAAGTTTAGTAAGGCTGTCGATCTCCCTGCTGCTGATACCCAGGCCACAGGCCGCAACCCTGAGAGCAGACCTGGAGCGATGGGTTACTATCTGTGAAACGACCGCCCCGTATCTTCCTGCCTTACTAAGGAACCATTTTATGACTTCATCCCTCCTTGAGCTGTCGATATCAAGATCTATATCGGGAGGTTTTAACCTGCGAATGTTGAAAAATCGTGAGAACGACAGCCCGTGACGGATGGGACAGATTATGGATATACCCAGAAGGTAGGCAATAATGCTGCCCCCGGCTGAACCCCTGGCTGATACTGAGATGCCTTTTTTTCTGCAGTACTCTATGATTTCGTAAAACCGGAGAAAATAACCGGCCAGTCCGTTTCCGCATATGACTTCCAGTTCCATTTCCAGCCTGGCTCGGGCGCATGGGCTTTCATTGTAGAGAAATCTCAACCTTCTCTTTACTATTTCTGCCAGCATCCTTTCCTCCGCGAGGTTCCTGTTCCCTGCTTTATCTGCCCTAGAGGGCTCTGTTGAAATCAGTTCCGAGAGCCGTCTGTTTTCCATCAAAGAATATTTCGTACCGCTGAAACTCTCTTCAAACACTTCGATATCGGGCAGCACATTATTCTCACCGGCGAATTCGCATGGGTCCGGCTTTCTTTTCTCGATGGCCAGATACCCCCTTCGGAGAATCATATGGGCTTCAATACTGTCAGAATCCGAGAATACAACCGGCCAGGATGCTATAGGGCGGCATCCCTGCTCACGGATCTCGCGCTCTACCGAACCGGGTTTTCTACCGGACATGAACTCCGGGAAAACAGAGACGAATACCGGCCCTTTGAACCCCATCTCATGTTCCAGCAGTTTTACCCCGGAAGGTTCATCCACAATCGCTGCAAGTTTCAGGCATGCTGCCAGTGATTCCTCGGTTGAGATCCGCTCCGGAACCGTTGTAGAGGTTATGAGACTGCAGAGATCGCTCCATCCACCTTCAATTGCTGTAAAAGCTATTTTCAATCCTCTGATTCTCAGTTCAGCTCCCACAGCCCCGTTGATTCCATTCTCCCTGCACGCCGCAGCGAATTCCAGCTGACCGGTTACAACACTGGAGTCCGTAAGAATTCCTCCTGTGTAACCGTGTCGGGCAATCCCCTCTGCCAGCGATGCGGGAGGTTCTACACCGTACCTGAATGAGTACCAGCTTCGAACGGGTGTGATGACATATTTCATGATATATATGTAAACAAATGTTCACTATTCCGCAAGGGGTTTGTTTTTACAGGAAATCGTGGAATATTGTTATTATGAATTGAATTCAGTAACTGATTGGAGACTGTTATGAAAATGTATCTCGCTGTTGCTGTCGCCTTGGCTGTAGCTATCGTCGGGTGCTCGAACGATCCTTCAGCACCATCGGGATCTCTTCCCAATGTACAGAACCTCGATATAAATGAGCCAGCATCGAAGGGGGATTCAGTGGTCCTGGTCTGGGATGCACTGGAAGTGGAGGTAGACGGATATCACATCTACTACGCCACAACTGTACCAGGAGACTGGAGTGAAATCGCTTCAACACCGGATACAACCTGGACGCATATAGCATCATCAACCGGGTATTACCAGTTAACGGCCTCCAAGGGTCTGGATACCTCTTCGGGCTTTTCTAACAGAGTTGATACAAGAGCGGAAGCTTCCATTCTCGAACGGGAACTCAGGGCAAACACTACATCAAACGGTCTTGTTTTCTACGATGACGGTGCAGGCTGGGGACTTGGCTGCGCCGATTCCGCAGGATTCGCTCAGGATATCTATATTGGAATAGCTAACAGCAAAATTTACATCTACTCGGGCAATCATAACCCGTCGCAATATCCAGGCGGACACGATACGAAACTTTGCTTGAGGGGTCTTCACGGATACGTCGCACCGGCACCCGGTTCTTCGGACTGGGTCGATTCCGTACAGGTAACCGATTTCAACTGGGT
>DAOWFD010000127.1 GCA_030638185.1 Candidatus Aegiribacteria sp. | reverse complement strand
TTCGGGTGGAGTATGGTCATTAGGCGAACTTTCAAACATTAAATCTATAATCCTTTCATTCTTAACAAAAAGAAGGGTGTTCTGCCGATACCAGAACTGAATTAATTTATCGTTCCAAATATTTTTCCTGATAAAATCAAATCCAGCATACCCTCTATTTTCGAACAGGGAAATCCAATAGTCCGGCCATTGTTCGTTGATATGACCCTTTCCTTCCTGGTCGGGAATAGCGGAGGAAAATAGAATAAAATCCGATAAACTCGTAAGTAACGAAACAAAACCCTTTGCGGAACTGGATGGTAAATGTTCTACAACTTCAAGTGAAATTGCCAAGTCAAAAGTCCGACCGATATTTGGATTTGTGTCCTTTCCAAAATCATGCTCAATAAAGCACTCCTTTTGAATTTCCAGATAATCTTTTTTTACCCAGTTTCCATCAATCCCACAGATATCATTAGCCCCCCTCTGCTCCAGCACATAGAGCCACGTACCAACCCCGCAGCCCAGATCAACTGCGGATTTTATCTCAGGAACAACTCTTTGAACGACAGATAATATGGTTTGCGCAGCGTAAAGCGTATTTTTGTGCCGATTCCTGTAAAATTCGTTGTTGTACAGCTCTATTTTTTCTTTCCTCTTCCCGGTAGACTATTTATTCACGATATCCGAACGTATTGTCAGGACACTGCGGGAATGGCGGAGATTCTTCGAATTTCTCAGTTCATAGCCTATTCGATACTTACCGGCTGCATCAGGTATAGAACATGATCGGAACCCAGAAACTCAATAAGGCTTTCAGATACTCCGAATCCCGGCATTTCCATGGTTCCCGGAAAAGACGGTGTCGGGTAAATACGGACTTCCGGCACTTCGTCGACCTCCATTCCGGTAAGCCTGGCAGCGTAGTATACCGCATCGACAACTCCCCCACACTCGTCAATAATTCCGATTCCCAGGGCGTCGCTACCGGACCATATCCTGCCCCGTCCTACGGAGTCCACCTCTTCGAAGGTCATCTCCCTGCCTTCAGCCACCGTTTTTACGAAAAGGTTGTACCCGTCCTCCAGAAGATCGAATGCTCTTCCCCTCTCTCTGTCAGTATAAGGGCGGAATGAGCTGTTCATCGATGCCATGGGACCTGTTGTAACTTCCTCAACGTTTATTCCCAGTCTGTCCATCAAACCACCGAAGGAAAATTTACCCGATATTATTCCTATGGAACCTGTAATTGTCATCCTGTCGGCAAGAATCCTGTCCGCTCCGCAGGCTATGTAATAACCGCCGGACGCTGCCACGCCACCCATGGAAACGATTACGGGAATTCTACGACGGGCTCTCTCAACAGCATGATGTATGTCGGCGCTGGCAAGGGCGTCCCCGCCAGGGGAATCGATTCTAAGCACGATCGCCTGAACACCGGTATGTGATGCGGCTTCCTGGAGGAGATCACTTACCGTCTCACTGCCCATAACCCTGCCAAAGGGGAAGGACGAACCGCTCTCTCCCCTCAAGATAGCACCTGATGCCACTACAACCGCGATATGCTTATCTGGACCCCATTCGTCATCAGCCGGTATGGATGCGGCATAGTTCTCTATTGAAATTACGGAAATCTCTCTGCCCAGTTCATCGGAAATTCTCTCCTCAACCTGATCCTGATAACAGACGCCGTCTACAATTCCGGCTGTTACCGCTCTCTCCGCGGTATAGGGTCCGGCGTTCATGATCGTGTGAAGCTGCGCGGGTTCAAGCCCCGTACCGTTGGCAACTCCTGCCGTCAGTTCCTGCTGGAAAGATTCAAGAAGAGTAGAAGTAGCTCTTCTCTGGGCATCGGACATATCCGAACGGGTCAGCATGTCGCTTGCACTCTTGTACTCGCCTATATGCTGGAAATCCGGGTATATACCCACGCGGTCAAGGAATTCCCTGAAGAATAACCCCCCGAATGCCAGGCCGATGAACGAGACCTCTCCACAAGGATGGATCCAGATGCTGCTGCCGCAGGAAGCCAGGTAGTATCCTCCGTTGCTGACATACTCAATATAGAAATATACTTTCTTTCCGGATTCCGATGCGCGCTGCAGGAGGTTTCTTATCTCCTCAGCCTGTGCCGGGGAACCTGCTGACCCCTCGATATCGACTATCACCCCGGAAACGGAATTGTCTGAAGCGATCCTGTCCAGAAGAAGGGCTGTTTCCGTAAAGCACGGCTGGACAGAGCCCAGGAAAGGCCTCTGTCTGAGTTCATCGAATTGATCGGTCTCAAGCCGAATGAATACACCCGACGGTTCAAGCAGGTTCGGTCCGGGGCCGGTACTGAAGGTTATATCCCCCCTTGAAGAGGAATAGGAATAGTCATTATCGCTCAATGCGCCATATGAAATGGCGGCGTTTCCGAATCCGGCTTCCAGGCCCAGACTCAGGTAATCCTCTCCGACATCAGCCCTGATGGAAAATCCTTCCATGGGGCGAACTTCGACCCCTGCTGAAAATCTGTGATCCTCGAAATCCGTTCCGGTTTCCAGGTTGGTAACAATCGTAAGATCTTCACCCAGCGGTCTTACCGCGAATCCGGCTTTGTATGCTGTTTCGATATCAGCATCACCGGGGAGATCCATCCCTCCCCTTCTCACGAGGCCGAAGCTGAACCATTCAAGGGGGCGGACAATAAGCCCAAGAGCAAAGAATTTCTTCCCGGAAAAGGGACTGACTTTAACTGTGGGGTCGAACCAGGTGTAACCCACGCCGATCGAAGCAATGTTTTCGAAGATACTCATACTGGAGGAGATGGTGAATTTCCTCATACTGACATTATCGTCCCACCATCCGGAAATACCGGCGCCGGGGAATGCTATTGAAACCCTGTTAAACCCTTCAAAGGTACTATCGGATGCTGCCATGCCGAGCCGTAGCCTGAGGCTGTTTACAAAACTGAAACCAGCCGGGTTCACAAGTTCAGGATTACCAGCTTCGGGGTAGGCTACCCAGTCGAATACTTCATTCGGACCTGGTGCAGAGTAAGCCCCCGCCATGGATACAAGAAAAAATAGAACCGGAATACAATTGAAAATTTTCATCTTTCTCTCCCTCCTGATGACAGATACCCGGGATTATCACATTTGTTTCATCAGGATGAAGAAGACCGGAATACAGTACCATGGTGCGGATCAGATGGGGTGTATTATGGGATCTTCCTTCAGTACCCTGCTGAGTGTGTAGGAAGCGGTATCAGCCTCCTCGTCCGAGAGGACAACAAAGACCCTGTTCCTGCTGGCGGCGATGTGCTTCACATCGATGTGTTCTTTGGCCAGGGCGCTCAATGCGAGGGTCATGGTCCCTATAACCGTTTCACATACGGTCTCCTCAAGGTCGAAGCTGAGTATCGCGAGATCATGCTGTACTGTGATACTCTCAATTCCAACCTTATCCTTTACTTCATTAAGAACTCCACTTGTCTTTTCAAAGCAGCCTTCGGCAACACTGAAGGATATATCTCCCTCTTCTCCTCCGTGTTCGGTATTGAACATATGAAGAATGTTTATTTCCTTCTTCCCGAGTGCGGTAAAAAGCATACCTGCTGTACCTGGTTTAGTCGGTACCCCATGACAGGTGAAACGGATGATCTTTCTTCTTCTTGTCACAAGGATTTCGTTCATATTGCTTCCTTTCCACTACTCCTCACGCCGGTACTCTGCAACACCCGCCTCAAAGAGATCGTTGCCACTGGTATCGTTAACCACGAACAGAGGCATTCTTTCAACGACAAGCCTTCTAATGGCTTCGGGACCAAGGTCATCGTAGGCTATAACCTCGGCTGCCTTGACGGTAGAAGCAATTCCAGCAGCGGCTCCTCCCACAGCAGCGAAGTAAATACCTCCGTTCTTAACCATTGAATCCCGGACTTTCATGGATCTTGGCCCCTTCCCTATGGTTCCCTTAAGACCCCGCTCAAGGAGAAGGGGGGTGAACGAATCCATTCTGTAACTGGTTGTGGGGCCGGCGGAATTCATTACCTGTCCCGGTTTTGAAGGAGCCGGGCCAACGTAGTAGATAACAGCTCCCTGAAGATCGAACGGGAGATCCTTTCCCTCCTCGATCAGCGCTACAAGCCTTTTATGGGCAGCGTCCCGTGCTGTATATATTTCACCGGAAAGGTATACCTTGTCCCCGGATTCAAGATTGGAAATCTGCTTTTCATCCAGGGGAGTTCTCAGTTCAACAGTTTTCAAAGGATCTCCTCCTGTCTTATTAGATAATCGTTTCACCATGCCTGCTGACATGGCACTGGATATTAACGGCAACCGGCATCGAAGCGATGTGGCATGGAACCGTCTTTATATGAACCGCCAGAGCGGTGGTCCTGCCTCCAAGCCCCTGCGGTCCGATTCCCAGGTTGTTTATTCTCCTTAGAAGCTCCTTTTCAACCACATCGAAATCCGGATCGGGATTGGGTTCGCCGATCGTCCTCATGAGAGCCTCCTTCGCAAGCATGGCGCATCTCTCGAAACTGCCGCCCAAGCCTACACCCACAACTATAGGAGGGCATGGATTACCTCCCGATCTGGAAACCCTGTCAACAACGAAATCCTTTATACCCTCTATACCGTCGGCTGCAGTCATCATACGTACTTCGCTCATATTCTCAGCTCCACCACCCTTGGGGGCGAAGACGATTTTCACTTTGTCTCCGGGAACAATTCTGGTGTAGATGATCGCGGGTGTATTATCGCCGGTGTTCTTCCTTTTCAGGACGGGGTCGGCGACCATCGATTTACGTAGATAGGCTTCACTGTATCCCTGCCTTACCCCTTCGTTCACAGCATCTTCCGGAGCGCCCCCGATGAGATGTACCTCCTGCCCCACCTCAAGGAAGACTATGGCCGCTCCTGTGTCCTGGCATATCGGCATTTTTTCTTTTTCAGCAATATCATGGTTATCAAGAATAACCTGAAGAATCTCCCTTCCCAGGGGTGATTCTTCCCTCTCAAGTGATTCGCGAAGAGCCTTCTTCACATCATCTGGAAGATAGATATTCGTTCTGATGCTCAGGTCCTTCACCGCCTCCGTTATCCTGGCAACATCAAGCTCTCTCAATTTCGTCCTCCCAATCTATCGCCAACAAGATCAATGATCTGCTCAACAGTATCTGCAACCGGTATGTCCTTCTCTCTCAGAAACGCAACTTTGGCCTCCACGGTACTGTCAGCGCCCGAAATAATGGCGCCTGCATGCCCCATCCTTTTCCCGGGTGGAGCACTGCGACCGACAACATAGCCTACCACCGGCTTGCTGATTCTGTCCTTCACGAAAGACGCGGCATCCTGTTCGTCTGTCCCTCCTATCTCTCCGACGATAACTACCAGTTCTGTTTCCCTGTCTTCCTCGAAAAGTTCAAGGTAATCGTTGTACTTCATTCCAACTACCGGGTCTCCACCCATTCCTATCGCAGTTGACTGCCCGTATCCGGCAAGTGAAAGCTGGTTAACTACTTCATATGTCAGGGTTCCGCTTCTGGAGATGACACCCACCGAACCTCTTTTGAATATGCCTCCCGGCATAATTCCTACCTTTGATTTATCGGGAGAGATCAGACCGGGACAGTTTGGACCTGCGAGGCAAGTACCCAGTTCATTGAGTTCTATCACGATCTTTGACATGTCCAGGACAGGAATGCCCTCGGTAACAGCTACAACCAATTTTACCCCGGCGTTAGCTCCGGCAAGAATGGCATCTGCTGCAAAGGGGGCCGGGACAAAAATTACGGAGCATTCAGGGTCGGTTTCCCGTGCAGCATCTTCCGCGGTGTTGAAAACAGGGAATCCATGAATACTGCTTCCGCCTTTTCCGGGATGAACTCCTGCAACAATGTTCGTTCCGTATTCCTTCATCTGCTCGGCGTGAAAGGATCCGTCGCGGCCGAGTCCCTGAACCATTACCCTGGTATTCTTATCTATCAGTATACTCATCAGCTGCAGCCTCCCTCTCCCGCAAGGCGGATGGCTTCTCTGGCTCCCTCTGTCATATCCTTCAAAGCAGTAATCCCGAAATCGGAGAGTATCCTGATACCCTCCTCCTCGTTGGTTCCCGTCATGCGGACAACAAGAGGAATGTCTGTTTGTATCTCCCGGAGTGCCGCAACCAGGCCGCTGGCTACATCATCACATCGGGTGATACCACCGAAGACATTAATAAATACGGCTTTTACATTACTGTCCGAGACAAGAAGCTCCATGGCATGAATAACCTTCTCAGGGCTTGAACTACCCCCTATATCGAGGAAATTAGCCGGAGTGCCTCCCAGGTGCTTGATCACATCCATAGTTGCCATGGCAAGACCCGCTCCGTTGACCATGCAGCCTATATCACCATCAAGCTGTACATAGCTCAGACCGTGGCTTCTCGCGTCGAGTTCCTTTTGCTCGGAGGGAGTGGGGAGCCGCATCTCCTCCATGACGGGATGCTTGAACATAGCGTTGTCATCCAGTACTATCTTGGCATCAAGGGCGATAATAGAACCGTCCTCGAGTTTGGCAAGGGGGTTTATCTCTACCAGTGAAGCGTCAATGCCATGAAAACAATCCCAAAGCTTCATCATGACAGAAGCGGTAGCCAGGGCTTTTCTCTTGTCCGTAAACAATTGAAATGCAAGCTGCTTGGCTTCGAAGGAACGGAGTCCTCTCTCCGGGTTGATCTCCTGGAAGAAGATCTTTTCCGGGGTTTCCGCCGCCACTTTTTCAATATCTACGCCACCCGACGCGGAGGCCATCATAACCGGCAGTTTCTTCCTTCTGTCAATTGTAATGCCGACGTAGTACTCCCCGGCTATCGATACTGCCGGATCAACAAGCAGTCTTTCAACTCTGAAACTCTTGATATCCATGCCGAGTATAGAGTCGGCTGCCATGTACGCTTCGGCCGGTGTTTTTACAAGTTTAACTCCTCCCGCCTTGCCTCGACCCCCGGCCTGAACCTGTGCTTTGACAACCACCGGACATTCTATCTTCTCGGCAGCACTCCTGGCTTCCTCTGCCGTGGTTACCATTATTCCATCAGGTACAGGGATACCATATTCCCTGAACAGCTTCTTTGCCTGAAATTCTTCGAGTTTCATTATCCTCCATACCATTCCGGTAAGATGAAAACCAAAGGAAGAAACATAATAATTAAGTAAGCAGCAGTAACAATATCACATACACAATAGTCGTACAAGTGATACTATTTCCAAGGCCTGTATAAGCTGAACAGAACTCCTTTTCCGAATCGAAACTGCAGTCGTTACTTCAAAGCATAGCCCGATGCTTATATTCGGTATTGAAAAAGTATCATGATACAGCTGAGAGGTTCGTATGAAAGACAATGAAATAAGAACTAGACTTGCCCCGTCACCAACCGGGGATCCTCACGTGGGAACAGCCTATCAGGCCCTTTTCGGATACGTCTGGGCAAAGAAGAACAACGGAAGCTTTATTCTGCGAATCGAGGATACCGACAGGGAGCGATCTTCCCGGGAATCGGAAAAAGCTATTATTGATTCCCTGAAGTGGCTCGGTCTTGAATGGGATGAAGGCCCTGAGATCGGCGGACCGTATGGGCCATACAGACAGAGCGAAAGGCTTGAAATCTACCATGAATACATAAACAGGCTGGTTGCCGAAGGTAATGCGTACCCCTGTTTCTGCAGCAGGGAACATCTTGCTGATGTCCGGAAGGAAAGACAGAAGGCAGGTTCTTCCAGTGGCTACGACAGAAAGTGCAGGGACATCCCTCCGAAGGAAGCCGCAAAGAGAGTTGAGGCGGGTGAGGAATTCACCATTAGAATGAAGATTCCCCTCGAGGGTACGTGTGTGTTTGAGGATCTGCTCAGGGGAAAAATAGAGAAAGACTGGGCGTCCATTGATGACCAGGTGATAATGAAGGCCGACGGATTTCCAACGTACCACCTGGCGGTAGTTGTCGATGATCACCTTATGAAGATATCCCATATCATAAGAGGAGAGGAATGGATCAACTCGGTTCCGAAGCATGTTCTTCTATACGAATTCTTCGGATGGGAACCGCCTGTATTCTGTCATCTTCCTCTTCTCCGCAACACGGACAAAAGTAAACTTTCCAAGAGAAAGAATCCTGTATCCATAAACTGGTACAGAAAAACGGGTATTCTTCCCGAAGCTCTTCTCAATTTCGTTGGAATGATGGGCTGGCACCTTTCGGATGACAGGGAGAAGTTCTCCCTGCAGGAGATGGTAGATAACTTCATGCTCGAGGACATCAGCCTCGGCGGGCCAGTTTTCAATGTTGACAAACTTCTCTGGCTTAACGGCAGGTATATCAGGGAAGATTTCTCAACCGATGAACTTCTGGAAAGGCTTGTGGAGTGGGGTCTGAATAGAGAACACTTCAGAAAGATCCTTGAGATCTGTAAGGGCCGAATGAGCTGCCTTTCCGACTGGGGGGAACTGACCGGTCACTTCTTCAGCGGTAGGATTTCCCTCTCAAAGGAAGAACTGCTTTTGAAGGATATGGATGATACTGAAACCAGCGAGATTCTTCAGATAATACTATGGGAGCTGGAAAAACTTGACAGCTTCAGCAAGGAGAATATCTATTCACTTTTCAAGGGGCTTTCAGAAAAGCTGGACATCAAACTGAAATACCTTACTCAGCCCCTGTATATCGCCATCAGCGGCAACGCTGTCTCAACCCCTCTTTTCGACACGATGGATATACTCGGAAGTGATATAAGCCGCACGAGAATCAGGTGCGCCATCGAGGAACTGGGGGATTTATCCAAAAAAAGGTTAAAACTCCTGGAAAAGAAGTACGACTCGCTGTTCGGGGACAGCTGAAATTCGTACGACGGTAAATCAAGTATCCTTTCAGTCCGCATATTTCACTAGTACCCTGTCAGGTAATAAGTGTCGATATAATGCGCCGCTATCCTGAGTTCCTGCAAGGCGCTGATGATTGCACATAGCAGCGCTATGTAATTGAATCAGTAACGCAGCAGGGGCTCTGGAGAGCCAGCAGTATGCGACAGTTATTGCTTGACAGGGTACTAGCTTTTTACTTCAGTAACGCAATACAGTTGCGTCTACTTGTATATCCGCACATCCATCCTCGTAGATCCCGGGCCTCCACCTGAACCGCTGGAACTGGTCTGAGAACCAATTCGCTAGACTGAGTGCCCTTGAGGGATGATAAACCTGAGACTGAAGTTGTATGAGCAGTTGGCGTTGACGGGCAGAATTGCCAGCGGTATTATTTCAATTCAATACAAAAACGATAGGATTTGAAACGTCAAGGTATTATTGGAGGCAATACAGCAGAATGCTGAAATATACTTTCCCGTTGACTGTCAATTAAATTACATATATCAGAGATAATAATAGTATTTATAAAAGAAAGGAAAGAATTATGAAGGGTGAACTCGCACAGAACCTTTCGAAGATTGTGGGAATTGAGAATGTCAGGGACGATCCGGCATCTCTGTTCGTGTATGGATCTGATGCTTCTGTACATTCCTCACCTCCACAGGTTATTGCCAGACCCCAGACCGTAGAGGACATTAAAAATATCCTCCGCTATGCGAACGAGAACAAAATTCCTGTAACAACACGTGGAGCAGGCAGCGGAATGTCCGGTCAGGCGGTTCCTGTTGGCGGAGGAATAGTGCTTGACATGAAGGGTATGAACCGCATTCTTGAGATAAGAGCGCAAGATACTTACGTCCGCGT
>DAOWFD010000020.1 GCA_030638185.1 Candidatus Aegiribacteria sp. | reverse complement strand
GATGATAGCCGGTGCCATCGGTGGCTCCACCATCGGCATGGGTGAGGAGTTGATCCCACTCGTCCCCATCTTCCTGCTGGTTTCACAGCAGCTGGGTTATGACAGGATATTCGGTTTCGTGCTGGTATTCCTCGGAGCGGATATGGGTTTCTCTGCAGCCACAACGAATCCGTTCACTGTCCAGATCGCCCAGGGCATTGCCGAGGTACCGCTTGGAAGCGGCCTGACCTTCAGGATCATCTTTCTCGTGGTCGTTCTTGCCACTGCCATAATCTACGTGTTGCGGTACGGACATCGTATGAGGCGCGACGCGTCTAGTGCAATAGTCCCCTTTGAAGACAGCAGGATTTCCACAGGCAACATAGAGAGTGTCAGGCTTCGGGCGGTCCACATCTGGATACTTCTGCAGACCGTGGTGATCTTCTCGGTTACAATCTATCTGATGCAGATAAGGGGCTGGTGGCTCAATGAAATGACCGGTGGCTTCCTCCTGATTGGAGTCGTTGCTGTCATCCTATCAAGACTTCCCGTCTCTGAAGCGGTTAAGGCATTCATCAAGGGCATGGAGGAGATGGTGGTCGCTGCCCTGGTGGTTGGATTCGCCAGGGGCATACAGGTAGTGCTTTCAGACGGCCAGATCCTCGATACGGTCATCTACTTCGCGGCGAATCTTCTGCGCAACACCTCCTCAATTATTGCGGCGGAGGGGATGCTTATTTTCCAGAGTATTCTGAATTTCTTCATTCCATCCGGCTCCGGGCAGGCGGCGGTTACGATGCCGCTGATGGCACCGCTCTCGGACATTCTGGGGATTTCCCGACAGACTGCAGTGTTCGCCTTTACCTGCGGAGATGGATTCTCCAACTCCATTGTCCCAACCGGGGGAGTACTGATGGGTATGCTCGCACTCTCAAAGATTCCCTACGAGAAGTGGCTGAAATTCATGATGCCGCTGTTCCTTATCCTGATGGCATGGTCTGCAGTCTTCCTGGCTATTGCGGTGATCATCAACTACTGATGCGGCAGGGGCAGTAAAATCGGCCGCCGGGCCTGCCCGATGACCGGGTGTACCGCTTGCTCAGCCCGGAGAACATTTCCGATGATTCCGTTTTGATCATGCTTTGTTTTGGGAATTTTCTTTACTTCAAAAATACCATCTTCCTCGTCTGGAAGAAATCACCTGTTTGGAGGCGGTAAAAGTAGATACCCGATGCAAAGTTTGATGCATCCCAAGTTACCTGGTGGAAACCTGCGTTTAAACTACTATCTATAAGCCGTGCCATCTCCTGCCCAACAATATTATAAATTATCAATGACACATCTCCCGACAGGGGTAGAGTATATTCTATTGTCGTTACGGAATTGAACGGGTTGGGGTCATTTTGATAAAGTTCAAATTCTGGTGGAATACCTGAAGTTACATCTTCAACACCAACAGTAGGATTCTCATACCATACAACATAGCCTGTAGCTGCCACTATTACATCGATAAATCCGTCTTCGTCTATGTCTGTAACAGCGAATACTCTGGGTTTGTGACAGTCTGCGTCAATTGTATGTTTAATCCACGTAGGGTGATGATTCTCATACCAATAGACATCATTCCCATTCATTGATGTTGCTACTATGTCTATTGTACCATCGCCATCAATGTCGCCACTATTTATACCAAAAGCACAAAAAAGATCATCATCAATCGTATATTTTGTCCACGAAAGTCCATTGTTTTCATTTCTGAACCAAACAATCTTGTTTTCTGCCATCATAGTTACAGATACATCAAGGAGTCCATCGCCGTCAATATCGTTAACGTTTAGAGCTGGATGAAGATCTGAGCTTGATTCGATGATATGTTCAATCCAAGGCCAATCGGGGTGATTATTCTCATACCAGACAACATCACCTCCAACATCCCAGCCACCAGCTGTTACCACATCAGGTGTATCATCGCCGTCGAAATCGGCAACAAGCATAAAATCAGCATGATCCGTGACTAGATCTATGTAATTTTTAGTCCAAGTTGGGTGATTATTCTCATACCAAACCATCTCCATCGGACCAAATAATGATGCTACCACGTCAAGTGTACCATCGCCGTCAATATCGCTTATAGACGCAAAAGTCACTTCATTTGCATATCCATCTATGGTATGTCTAATCCAGTCAGGGAAATCATTCTGATACCAAATAAGTTCATTCCCGCTCCAATCTGTTACGACCAAATCCAGTTTAGTGTCACCATCCAAATCACCAACATCAACATCTACAGCTGACACAATGTTATCATCGATAATATGCTTTTGCCACTGCCCATAAGCTGGTTTTAAAATACCTTGCAATGTTCCTACAGTGAGAGCTACGAAGAAGTATACCGCCAAACGGTTGACTTTTTCAGTTGCTACTGTACTTTTCATCTTTTCCTCCTAGTATTAACGAAAAAGACTGATAAGAATTTGACTGATAGGAATTTGCTTTTGGGTCATATGATGGGATTTTCGAGTCATGGGTAACTGAATGTGACTGGATCTGTACGAAACGTATAGTACAACTCATTATGATAAATTAATACTATATAGTAATATGTAAGTCAACAATCAGTAGGATTTTCGTTTTTTACAAAATGCGCACAGATCTCGGAGCAGCTCATCCTATCTCTATTTCGGAAACGGCCACGCCCTGATCAAGACCTGCGATTCCCAACCCGAGATCATCAACACCGACGGAACGATAGTGGCCATCATGGGTGTAGAGCTGGACGAGGCCGGTTACTTTGCTGACAACGGAGTAGCGTGGATTCGCAAGGGAGGAAGATACGGGCTTTTACGGGTGGACGGACGGGTGTTGGTGGGGCCGGAGCTCGAAGAAGTATCCGGGTTCGGGGTCGAATGGATACGGGTGAAATACCCTCCGGGCTAGAACACTAAAACACCAGGATGTCTGCAATGATCCAACCCGGTTAATGTTATGAAAGGCTTAAGACGGCCCCTAACTGGCTCTCATCAGGTTCGATCCGGATAACCCCGAATCGGCATCAAGAGAGCTGCTCTAGCTCAATTTCCTTCTTCTTCATTTCCAGCGGGCGGGCAGGATCAGTCACGGAACCTATCTTGAGAGCGTAGGACTGTTTTTCCTCTATATCCCTGTCTGTAATGATGTGTACATCAAGAAGGTGTTCCGTCTTGAAGCCGGTTCTGATGTAGTTTATCTCACACAGACAGACATCCCATCCGTCGAGGTATGATTCCAGCAGATCCCGGGTTCTTTCGTTGCCGTCTGCATGAATCAGAAGGTCTATATCACTGCAAGGACCCGAAGTTGCGTTCTTGGTACTTCCGAAGAGATAGATGCCCTTGACCCCGTATTCATCCGGATCTATCTCCGAAGCCAGGGTTTCAGCCATTCGCTGTCTCCACAGCCAGTGTTCATCAGGGCTGGAAACAGCGGTTAAGCGGGTTTTGGGAAGCAGGCTGGACTCTTCCCGGATGGAATCATCATCGGATGTAAGATACGCAATGGCTTCGCCTTCGTCTCCACTCATCGCAATTCTCAAGATCCTGCCCCCTGTGCTTGCCTTTACGTCTATCACATTCACCACGTGGCTTAAATCGTTACAGTCCGGAAGGAGCTTGCAGAGGACATTTTCGCTCTCTTTAAAGAACTCTCTGTTGAAAATAACATTGCTGTCATCAGGATAGAGAGGCAGATACCGGATGCCCGCCTCCACAAGATCCTGAAAGAAATGTGTTCCGAAGGAGAGATCCGGCACGTAGCTTCCCTTCTGAAATGCCATCTCTATGAGGGCCGCAGTATTGTTGATATCGGAGTAAGTTACCTGTACACCCAACTTTATATCACCTCGGCTGCCCCATCTTCCAGGTCCCATAAGAACAAAGCTTTTCTTTGAAAGAATACCGTTTAACCTACCAACGGTTTTTCCGACAGCAACAAGATCCTGCATTTCCTTCAGGCTGTCGTATTCCTGAGGATCCACGTAAACTATATGTGCAATCTCGCGAATGAATCCGTCTGAGATATACTTATCAGCGGTAAAAAGTATATCATCTGGCTCCGGCCGTTCCGTAAGATGCACAGCTTCAGTCTGTTCCCAGGAACTCTGAGCCCTGCACTGGAGCAGGTAGATATTATCACCATCAGCGGCGAACTCTATATCCACAGGGAAACCACATTCCCTTTCAAGAAGCGCAAGAACGTGCCTCATCATTTTGAGAAAACCTGTTTCCGGGGTCATCAGCCCTTCAAAGGTAGGTATTACGTACTCATTCTCAAAATCCGTGAGCCTGTTGACCCGTCTTATCATTCCATCTTTATGGGTAGAAAATATTTTTGCTACTTGAGGATACCGGGATCCGTATTCCCTTATAATATCCTCAACCTTCACCGTTTCAATCCGTTCTTCTTCCAGATTGATCACATCCATGAATTTAGGAGCATATCTTATTGTTTCATCCACGCTGGTGTTTACCCTGAGCCCGGGCTGTCCCGGAGCCGCCAGCACCGGAAAATCATCACCCAGCCGATCCACGGCACGAGTTCCCAACCCCGGTACAAGTCTTAACAATCCGTCTTTTGTCCTGATCCTGGAGGACCATCGGAATTCATTCCTGCTGAAAGCGACTCCGCCGTAAGCGGGCATGTAGTATTTTCCGACCCTGGTGCCGACCACCTGCTGGATCAGAACGCCCATCTCCTCCTGGAAATCCAGGAGGTTACGCTCGTTCCTGTACTCGATGGCGTCGGGGCCGAACATGGAGGCGTACACTTCGGCAATGGCGTCCATGAGAGCTTCCAGCCGCTCGCTTTTAGTGCCTTGATTCGCGATAAACAGACTCTTGTACTTCCCGCTGAAGGCCGCCTCTACACTGTCCTCAAGGAGACTTGAACTTCGTACTATCAGGGGGTAATCACCGATGGAATCAAGGGTCATGGACAGCCCCTGTGTCATTTCGGGGCTGAAAGCGCAGTTCTTGAACAGCTGGATCAGGTTCGGGTACTCCAGCCTGATTTCGCCCAGATACCTGTACCTGTATTCAAGGAGTTCTTCAAGGCGGTTGTGATGAACGAAATCAAGTATTCCGTCACTGCATACGTACCATGTGACAGGTGTTCTGATACCGGCAAGCAGAGGATCATCACTCCTTGCATTCTTGATTATTTTTTCAGCCATGAACAGACCCGCGCCTTTCCCTCCAAGCTGCCCGTGGCTCTTGGCGGGAATAACGAGGGAATTCGTCAGTTTGTAGAAATCCCCGATTGAGACAAATTCCTTAAGGCGGCTTATATAATCAAGCCTTCTGCTTACCAGCCTTCTTATGAGGGATACTTTCAGAGCATTCAGAACCGGTTTGGAAAGGGTTGCTTCCTCAGTTACGATTCCCTTGTGGTCGTCCATGGCCTGTATGATATCGGGAAGAGAACTGGCATGGTCATCCAGTACGTTGATCAGATGTTCTATCCTGTTTTCACCTATCCACCTCTGTAGCAGGTTAAGTATCTGCTCATCGCTCAAATCCCTTCCTGCGATAGCGAATATCTCCTCTACAAGTTCGTAGCTGATTTCGAATTGCTGCCTTGGTATGGGTTGGTTAATACCCAGATGGTCAAGATCGGTATCCTTGGTGATAGTCTGCCCGGCCAACCTGTTCAGAAGGGCTGTGGCATCAACTATTCCAATGAAGCTCATATAATTCAGAAGTCTTCTGGAGAGCGTCTGGTAGAGCTTCCTGTCGGTAATGAGAAGCATATCCAGGATGGCTCTCCAGGATTCGGACCCGTCTCGCATGTCGGAACGATCAGCGTCCTCCCCTTCGAACATCTGGGAAAGGCTGTCATGAAGAATGGTATGGCTTATTCTTCTGGCCAGTGTTCTTATAAGCTTTTTCTCCTCTTCAAGGAAAGCGACGCCATTGTCCAATTTGGGAGCTTTACCGGGATACGAAACAGTTATTTTTCCAACGATGCTGCCGTTGATAACCAGATTCTCCGAGAGTTCAGGCCCACCCTCACTGAAAGCTTTTGATGTGTATTCATTGTTCCTGTAGACTATCCTGGCTTTGCAGTGCTGAGGACTGTAACAGCCCTGGGGCATCGATTCCGCAACCGCCTGGAGCTTCTTCTCCAGGGGTATATCACTCATCAGAATCTCATCGGACATGTACAGACAGTTGAGTTCCTTCGCTCTCTCCCGGAGGGAGTTCACCAGTATTTTAGAGTCAATTTTCTTTGTAGTCATCTGAGTATCACCCCCAGTCCTTTTCTGCCGTCAATTTTCACTATTATTCCATCTGGTATTTTCAGACACCGGACATGCTCGGTCTCGTGTACAATTGTACTTCCAGCACTGATAATATCCAGGTTTACGGGACCGTCAAGTGGTTCGTTTACCGAAAGGTAACCCACACCGAAACTGGACAGGTTGTGGAAGAAATGCGACCCCTGACTGAGTTCTACCCGCATTCTGGGGCCCGAGATTTCAATCATCGCCTTTGCGCAGGAGATGTGTCCCCAGGTTACAGGTATACCGAGCCATGGGTCGGAGCTTCCCCAGCGTCCGTAGCCGATCAGCAGGTACCCGTGGTTTTCCTCTGACAACTTCCTGTTGATACCCGCGATCTCCGTTGCGATCTGCCTGGTCTTTGATGTACTGAAAGACTCAGGCTTAACGTATACAACATGCTGTATTTCCGTTATACCGTTGCCCAGTGCATGGCGGGAGCGGGCTACGGTTCTTTCCCCCTGCAGATCCGCTTCCGAAATATCCACCTCTTCACTGAATGCGGCTATGGCTCTTACCTGGAGCAACCCCAGTGACGCGTCTTCCGATTGCCCGGGCCCCATGACAGCGAATTCAATTTCTACGGGACCGTTCGCTTCTTCTGAGCATAGATCAAGAACAGCACGTACAGCATCATTGAGGGGGATGATCCGGTCATCAAGAATCGGAGCGAAGTTAACCACTTTTGGCCCTTTCCTGCCTGTTCCGTGAACAAGTCTGTCAGACTCAGGCAAATATGTTGATGCTACGAATTTGAGAGTATCGTCGTAATCGGCGTCTTCCAGCCGGGATGAGATCATATACTCGGTTTCCTTCACTGGATCGTAAACAGTGATCCTCTCCATATTTATTGCCCAGAAAGTGCTCTGGGTCCCTTTGAGCATATCTCCGACGGAACCGAATGGAGGAGGCGCCTTGGGATTGGCGGGGCTGTAGCTCCAGCAGAGCCCTCCGTCAACGATACTCTTGCCCAGGCCAAGAGCAAGATTCACAACTCCATCGGATGGTTTTGCCTTTCCGAATGCATAGTAGTTGAACGAGCGAGCCACCCCCGATATCAACGGATAGAACCTGTTGCCGTATCTCCTTCCGACTACTTTCTGAAGGATTACAGCCATTGTTTCTTCGGAGGCGGAACCGCCCATCCCCCTGTGAAATTCCCAGGAATCGCTGAAGTACGTACTGGCCCAGACCAGCTTGACAGCTTCGATCAGCTTTCTGAAGCGTATCTCGTCCGATGGCTGATTATTCGGGATCATCTTTGTCTGATAGATACCAGCCAGTGGAGACTTCAGGTCATCCTCCAGAAGGCTTGAAGATCTGACTGCAACAGGTTCGTGGGTTTTGCGTACGAACTTCCATAATTCCCCTGTCAGTATTGGCGACATCTCTCCCTTCATAAAAGCCATGGCAATCCTGTCGTCGGGGTCGTTACCGTCGGCATAGGACATAAGATCGTTGCGCTGAACGAAGTCCAGGAAGAACTCCGTAGTTATTACGGAAAATTCCGGCACGGAAACATCCATGGGAAATGATATATTACTTCCACGATTGCGCAGGCCGTCAATTATGCTCACCAGACCGGATGCTTTTCCTCCGATCCTGCTGTCGCCAAAGAATTCCGTACCCGGAACATTCTCCATTCCCGATATCCTTTCATGTTCGACCCGGACAGAGGGAAAGTATAACAGGGATTACACCGGGAAGAAAGTAAACCCGTGCGGTGGATGTATTCGTATTAGAAAGGGAGGAACAGCACAGGTTAAAATAACTATCCGTATACAGGAACGAACATCAAACGGAATTCAATAAAGAGGAAATCACAAGAAATCCAAGAATTACTCTCAGACCCCAGGCAACTATCACCATAAAAATAATATCAGGCAAGGTGCTGCAGATTGTCCACTTTCTAAGCAGCCAGATAAGAACGATAAAGGGAAGTATATTCCCGAGTAAAGCTACTGGAATCAGACTAACAAGGTTAGCAATAGCCGAAGCGGCGAATACTTTCGCAACACTTCCGTGGATTCCTGTCAGTTTCATGGAAATCAGAAGAATAACCCCGAAAATCATAGTATAAATGATAAAAGCAAGTAAAGTATTCATTCTAAACCATTCGTTAATAATGAGAAACTATCGTATATTCATAGATACCGTATTATCTTCGCTGCGTGGGGTGATGAATATAGATATGGAACAGAACCCCCCCAATGAGTGTATATAGTGTTGAAGAAACGATTATGACAGGGTTATTAATAAGTTTGAAATGGTAGAAACAGGTTCCGCTGTGCTGTCTTTCGATGCCATGATCGAAATGGTTGCCATTGCAGAAGTAAAGGGGGAAATTCCTTGATTGGACAGGTACTCGGTATCGTTGCTCGAGCAGATATTGTAACGAAACTCATTCTTATTGTTATTGCTGTTCTTTCCATCGGATCCTGGACTGTAGCCATTGCAAAGATCCGTGAATTCAAGACGATACTGTCTTCTTCCAGAACGTTCATGAATGCGCTCAGAACAACAGGAAGGGCGCCGGGAGGAGATTTCTGGAGCAGAAGCAGCGAAATAGGACCTCTTGCCAGAATGTACGCCGAGGCGGGAAGGTTTCTTCAGAGAAGGCTTGACAGGGGGGTCACTGAACCTCTGAAGCCTGAGGAAGTAGGCAGCCTGACAAGTGCCCTTGAACGTGAGGCAGGGGAAGATCTGGCGCAGCGTGAACGGAATATCGGGCTGCTTGCCACGGTAACAAGTGTAGCGCCCCTGCTTGGGCTGCTTGGAACCGTATGGGGAATACTATCAAGTTTCATCGGCATGAAGGAACTGGGAATAGCCGACCTCAGCGCGGTTGGAGCAGGCATAGCAGCTGCGCTTACAACTACTGTTGCGGGACTTCTTGCCGCCATCCCTGCGAATATCTTCCATAACTTCGTTGTCGGAAGGCTGAATTCACTGGCCGGGGATATGGACAGATTTCTTTCCGAACTTGTTGATGTATGCAGGAGGGGAAGCCTGGAATGATCAAAACCAGGTACAAACAGTTCTCCAGTATCAATATCACCAATCTGGTGGATGTAACCCTTGTTCTTCTCGTGATATTCATGCTGACCTCACCCGTTATGCAGAGAAGCGCTGACGTCTCTCCCCCTTCATCCGATGAGGGAAGAATTTTAAGCAACCTCGATCCCTCGGAGTCGCTTGTGGTCGAAATAGACGCGTACGGCAATCTGTCCGTTTCAGGCGAAACGGTTCTGATGGAGGATCTGAATGCCCTCGCGGAGGCTGCGTTCGCATCGGGCAGATCGGAAGCCTTTGTACGGGCCGACCGTGATGTAAGATATGAAGTAGTTGCCAACGCTCTTACAAAACTGGGTAGCGGGGGATACCTGAACATCGGGCTTATACAGGAAAGCACGGGTAACAGCAGTGAAATTCACTGATACCGAGGAACGCAATTCAAGCAGTTATTCACCCCGCAGGCTTGATTACATTCTTGCCGGTGCAGGGCACCTGCTTATTCTGGCG
>DAOWFD010000324.1 GCA_030638185.1 Candidatus Aegiribacteria sp. | reverse complement strand
AATGCTGAATGCAGCTTCTGTATCCTGCGTAATGACCGAATACCCCGGAGACGTAACATGGTTATCTGATTCGGCCTTTGTGGATTCGATTCCTCAGGGTTCCACGGAAACGTTTACCTTTGTCTGTCAGCTGAACTCCGGCACCCCATCCCCTTCGTTCCCATGGCTATTTTTCGATATCATCTCGGAAACTGCTGATTACCAGTCTTGTGATTCGCTGAGGTTAACGGTAGGCGAAACCGGAATCTCCAACGATGTGGAATCGGGAGTTGCGGGATGGACACACTCCGGCACCGGTGATCTGTGGAACATCAGCACAGCCGACAGTCATTCTCCCGACCACTCATGGCATTGCGGTGATTCCGATGGATACAACCCGAACATGGACTGCGGGCTGTTTTCACCGGAATTGATACTGGCTCCCGATGCCCAGCTCAGTTTCTGGGCGGCGTTCGATGTTGCCATTTACGGTACAGACGGGCTATACGTTATCGTAAACGACCTGGATGACAGTTCGTCGGATACTCTGGATTACATCGGATCCGGAGGAGCCCTTGGAATGGATGTCCGGGGAACCGGAACGGGATGGTGTGAATGGAGCTACGACCTCAGTAGCTGGGAAGCTGGTGACAACATTCAGGTGGAGTTCAGGTTCATTTCCGATGACAATTCGGATACCGGTACCGGCTTCTATATCGACGATATCTCTATTCAGGGAGCCTATACAGGTTCAACGGAGATCTCGACTCGTTCTCTGCTGATCCCAGTCCTGGGTCTTCCCTCCCCCAACCCTGCTTCAACCTGCTTCTCTGTACCTGTCAATATCCTCTCTCAGGGAAGCTGGAACCTTTCTCTGTACGATATTTCGGGAAGGCTGGTTCTTTCCAGAGAAGGGCAATCACCATTTGGAGACGAGGTTGAGATGGATGTTTCACACCTCTCTTCAGGTGTTTATTTCCTCAGGCTGTCTGGCTCCGCGGAAGCTGCGGGAAAGCTGGTGCTGCTGAGACAATAGGAATCGAAAACCGGTCTGGATCAATCCAGTACGACCACGCTCCGGGAAACAGTTACTTCCCCTGCGGAACTGACGAACAGGTAAACTCCGGCCGGTATATCCCTGATATCCATATGAAGCAGATGAACACCGGAATTCAGAATACCGTACGATTCCATACACTGCAACCGTCCATCAATTGAATAGAGTGCCGCTATTACTTCTGCGGAACTCCGCAGTTCAATGGATGCCCGAATAAGATCAACAGCGGGACTGTTAAGGCTGAGCTTGAGCGAACATGCGGCTTCAACCTCCTCAACTCCCGTCGCAGGTTCTCCCAGAAAGAGGAAAATCTCGCCGGAATAGTCAGCGGCGAGAATATCCGGAATCCCATCCTCATTCCAGTCGCATACGGAAGGCCTTATGTAGGAATAGAAATTGATGACCTCACCATCGGCTATCAGATCTTCATGTTCCTCGAAAACAGGAAGATCTGCGGTTCCGCAGTTTGTATAGCACGCGATCCTCCCTGTTGAGGAGCCAAGTATAAGGTCCTGAAGCCCGTCATTATTCATATCGCCGAAATCAGGGTAAGAGACGTACAGCTGTATAGGCTCACCCGAACAGAATACGGTATCTGTTTCATTGAAGAGAGGTGCGCCTGTAACACCTTTGTTAATATATAGATACAAACAGGTGGGGATTCCCTCCAACCTGCCTGCAACAATATCCGGAAGGCCGTCGTTATTCCAATCGACAACGCTGGGAGCTGAATTATGACCGAGCGAAATCGGTTTCCCTGCAACCTTAACCTTCGGTTCAGCGATAAGGTAAATATCACCGGAGAACAGCCTTCTGAAATAACTCACATTGCCGAGCCTGTCACCTACGATAATATCGAGCCTGCCGTCAGCATTCCAGTCCACAGCCTGTGGATTCGTCGCTCCGGTGCATCAACCGTAGGGTACGGACAGGTAGTCAGCTCCGTCCAGGAGGTAGTAAAAATCGTTAAAGATCGGGACGCTGTTGGTGCCGACGTTAGGATAGAACCTTATTCTGCCATAGTCATACTGGCCGCAGATGAGATCCTTTTTCCCGTCACCGTTCCAGTCCACAGCGAGGGGAGCCGCGTAACTTCCAACATCTATCTTGGTACCATCACACATAAGAACTCCTGCTGCGGTGAATTCAATCAGTTCAGCGGAAAGAACAGCAGCGCACAAGACCAATGGAATGGGATATTTCAAAATCAACCTCCGGTACTCTGTCAACGATAGAATAATAGACTCCGGCTGAAGCGTCGAGAAAGGTTATCCTGGTATTATCAATTAGTGCTGCCCGGTTATCAGGCACTATATTCAGGTTTACTCTGAAAGGGAACAATGAAAGTTTTCTATGTATCAACCTCCGCTGGTGTGCACCGTGCCGTTGCTGATCTACTTGATGCCGCTGACTGGAAGAAGCTGCTTCCCCGAAAAGAAGACATTCTTCTAAAGATAAACCTCACCTGGGATTACGTAAGGCCTGGAGTTGATACATCACCCTGGGTTGTTGGAGCTTTCGCCAAACTAGTTAAAGATCATGTAGGACGGATATACCTCGGTGAATCAAGCCAGATACTGGTCGATGCAACCAGAGCTTATACTGTGACCAGAATGAAGGATGTCGCTGAAAGAGAGGGATTGATCTGGCACAATTTCTCTGAGAACAGGTGGATTCCGAAAGATGTGGGTGATCTCAGGTTCAGCATACCCGAGATATGCACCAGGATGCCGGTAGTTTCAATTCCGGTAATAAAAACTCATTACAGGTCCGTTATCTCCGTCGCGATGAAGCACCTGTACGGTTGTCTTGATGACAACAGGCACAATTACCATTACAGGCTTGCGGATTACGTCGTGGCGGTGAATTCGCTGATACCGGTTGTCTTCACGATTGCGGACGGAACCGTATCACTTGAAGGAAACGGACCGAAACCCGGTATTCCAAAACAGACGGATTTCCTTGCGGCGTCAACCGACAGGATAGCCCTGGATTATTCCGTTGCGGAAGTAATGGGCATCGATCCCCTTTCGGTGAAAACAACTGTGAAGGGAAGCGGTGTGGTAGGTTCGTATGAGCAGATTGAAAACGTATGCGTACCTCCCCTGTCACAGCGTCCGTCCTTTTCATTCAGGAAGGCTGCTCCCAATTTCGTAGCAAATGTCGAGAGAAGAATCCGCGGAAAAAAGGAGCGGACGGGTCCCGGGACCGATGGTCCTCTGCTGGGCATAATGAAACTGGGCGCCAAGCGATGGTACAATCTGGCATATTACCTTTTCGGCCAAAATCGTGAAGCAAGATATTTCATGGATAACAACATATACGGACCGCAATGGAAGGGCCTGCCCGAGGAAGTTGAACGATGAACCTGGCTGGTCAGTTAAGTATGGGAATAGATGCCGCACTGGGTCTTTTTGGACGGAAAAGACCGGTCAACGTGATGGTGTCGATAACCGACAGGTGCTGCAGCCGATGCAGCTATTGCCAGATCCCCGAACAGGGACGCTCCGACCTTACAACAGACCAGTGGAAAGATCTGTTCCGGCAGATGGCGGATGCTGGAACCCGACGAATCGGTGTATGGGGTGGAGAACCGCTCATGCGTGATGATATCGATGAGCTTTGCTCATTTGCCAGATCACTTGGAATGTACGTCAGCCTTGATTCAAACGGTTATCTCATACCATCGAAGAGTGAGATACTGAATAACATAGATCATCTTGTTCTTGCCTACGACGGCCCCGAGGAAGCCCATGACACGAACCGCGAAGTCGGCAGCCATGAAAAAGTCATAAAGGCGATGGAAACGGCGAACGGCAGGGTAAGGCTATGGACCATAACAGTTCTGACCAGACACAATATGAACCATCTTGATCATATGATGGAAACAGCTGCCAGATACGGATTTCAGACCACTTTTCAGACACTTCACCATAACGAAAAACTGGGCGGTGATACATCGGGCATGATGCCTTCGAAGGAGGAATACTCGGAGATCTACAGAAAACTCCTTGAACTGAAGAAGAACGGGGCTCCAATCGCCAATTCAAACAGGTACCTGAAAAGTCTCATGAACTGGCCCGATTACTCGATCACAAGGATGGAGGAGAGATTCCACGGTGTCTCATGCAGAGCTGGAAGAATGTACTGCAATATAGATGCTGACGGGATGGTATACCCATGTTCTCTTCTCATAGGCCTCTATCCGGAAGCCATAAATGCCCTGGATGCTGGATTTCAGGAAGCGTTCAACAGAACAGCTCACCTTCCATGCCAGGCATGCACAGCAAGCTGCTATACCGAATACAATTACCTTTACAGCCTCAGGCCATTGGTGGCACTGCAGTGGCACAATTCAGTGAGGGAAACTGACAGGATGATGAAGGAAAGATCAAAGTCATAACAATTTGGGAGAGTGTAATGTCATCATTGCCTGAATATCGAACCAGAATTCTTCTTGAACGGGAGAATGTACCTCTGGTAAAGGGAATCTTCGTAAACCCGGGGGAGGAACACCCATCCTATCTGCCGGAAATGCCTCTATATCTGAAGGCACAGATACCCGGAGCCACCAGCAGAAAGAAGCAGGGCCTTGTCCGCAGGATTGATACGCATGAAGAGCTTGAGGAGAACCTGAATATTCTCCTTTCTCCCGGAAAGTGGGGTCTTGCGGAAGGTGTTCTCATCACCGAAGGCCTTGATCTCAGCGCTGAATACTACGCAGGCTGCATGCTTGATTTCGGATCAAAGGAGAGGCTCCCGGGAGGTATGCTTCTTTTCAGTACCGAAGGCGGTTCAGGCGTAGAAGGCCGCTCCGGAACCCTTCTTAAAATGCCTTTTTCTCTTCTGCATCCCCCTTCCGTAGAGGAAATAGAGACGGAGCTGAAGAACATTGAAAACCTGGAAGAACATGCCACTGTTGCCAAATGCCTCAAAAGAATGATTAGTACCTTTATAGGGTACAAACTTAACGTATTGGAGATCAATCCATTAGGTTTACAGAGAGATGGCACGGTAGTTGCGGTGGACTGCAGAGCTGAATTTGAAAAATCCGCTGTCAGGAAATGTGACAAGGATGTTTTCTTTCCACCGGGGCTCAGACCATCCCGGGATATTACAGAACTTGAACAACTTGTAGAGCTTATTAACAGAGATGACCCCTCCGGTACCGGTTTTTTCAGGCAGAACAGAGAAACCCCGTCAGAAGGAGCTCTCAGAGTTGCCACTAACCTTTGCGGAGGCGGTGGTAAAATGCTCTGGGAGATGACCACAGGCTCAAGAACGGATGTTTTCACCATGAACGAGTCTGATACTTCCGGAGGGCTTTCAGCGTTCAAAAGCTACCGCATTCTGAGGGTTATACTTGCACAGAAAGATGCTCAGGTTCTTCTACTTACCGGTTCGGGAATGGCTTTTCAGAATCAGCATCACATTGCTGCGGCGGTCTGGAAGGCACTCAGGGAGAGACGGATTCCACATGGATCCCCCCTGACTGTGAAGGCACTGGAAGGGGTTGACTCGAGGGAAGCGGTT
>DAOWFD010000080.1 GCA_030638185.1 Candidatus Aegiribacteria sp. | reverse complement strand
GTGACCGAATGTGGTGTAAGCCAGCTCATTAACCACTGTTGTCTTTATTGAAAACGCAGTATCAGCATGATGCATTATTACCGCTGAAGTGTACTGCACGATTGAATTAAAATCAGCATTACACCTGGCAAAGCAGGAATCTGAGATGATAAGGAGATCGCTGTTCCGAAACCAGTATCTGTACTCCGGGTCTGCCCATGCTTTGAAATACTGCATTATCGCTTCGGGGCAGATGGAGTAGTACACCCCTGAGCTGTCGCAGAGGAACATGAGATTCTGAAAAGGAATGTTTAAAGCTATACCTGCGAAGTTCACTGCATCGAAATTAAGCCATGACAGTTCGCAGAGAAGTTCCAGTGTGATGTTTCTTATAGATAGATCCAAACCCCTTATCCGCATGGCAAGGGTGGGTATGGTGTTATCGGGGAAGCTGCTGTAGACGGCTTCCGCTGAAATGAAGAGTAATGACAGGATTATGAAAGCAACTATAATGCGGGTCATTCTGATTCCTTTCCACTTAAATGAGTTGTGTCGAAGAATCTATATCAAGTCAATCTTTCCCGACTCCTGATGTTGCTGTATTCCTGTCTGTGAATTCAGTTTATCATAAAAATGAGGTGAAGTCAAGAGGGATGATGAATAATGCCTGATAACGTACAATAATATTTAATTGGATCCTAATAGCACGGATATTAATTCATCGTCAACTATATTAACTCGCAAATTTCACAAGCCCTCGGAATATATGTCCTGGAACAGTACTACATCAGGTATGCTCGTTCATCGACGTATCCGGGAACAGTAAATATCTTGACATGCTGGTTCCTGATAAGTACTTTGCTTGAATATGGGAGGCTGATGTGCGTGCCTAATGTAATAAATGCATACATATATGTCTCCGTAATATAACGATGGCGAGAGGCCATGGGTCGGGCTCATTACATGAAGGATGGTGGGCGAAGAGGGACTTGAACCCCCGACATCCTGCTTGTAAGGCAGGCACTCTAGCCAGCTGAGTTATTCGCCCACAAAAATGATGGTTGCAGCTTCTGCAACCGGGCAGCATATATGGTTTGACAAGTGCTTTCTGTCAAGCACCTATGTGAACTTGAGTTTGTCACGATTGGAGAATGAGCGTCTTGAGAAAAGCAGTTAAGAAATCCGACGGTTGTCCCGGAAGCATTATCCCTCCCGAAAGGAGATCAGCTATTTTTAAAGAGCTGCTTGATATGGGTAAATCGCGTGAAACCAAGGTTATCATTAACCAGAAGGAAAACGACGATCTTGTTCTCGTTGGAGTGGGAGCAGTGGACTGGCCCGGGTTGGCAACGGTTGTACTTAGCGAGCTTCACCACTCCGGATGGAATCTGGATCTTCTGGAAGGCTTTGCACTGAATACTGATGGTATTCGAAGAGGATTTGTAATAACAGGAATCCGGGATGAGGATTCAAATCGGCGGGATAAATTCGTTGCCGATGCCGGTAAAATGGCCGATCTTCTTGCCAACCTGGCAAAGGGCAGTGCGGGAACTGTCTCTCTACTGTCAAGGGCAGCGGAAAGGCTTGAGAAATTTGAAGAGGTACGGACCGCTGTAGAAGTACTGTACGATGATAAGAAAGTACCGGCGGGTATTCTGGGGGAAAAAGGAGAACTCGTTCTTTTCATTTCATCAAGGTCTGATGAGTACCTTGCCGAGAGAAAAGCAAGTGACCTTGCCTGGATAATCAAAACGAATTTCCAGCTCGTTAACATGGTCAGAAAAAGCACAGGGAAACCCCAGTTCGCCATCAAGAACCTTAAAACATCAAGGGAACATCTGACAGGCATAAACATTGCAGGTTTTGAAAGGGACATTTCATTTCAGAACTGTGTAACCGCACTTACACACGCGTGGTACGGAGCTTCCATTCGCCACCAGAGAAGATATACCACGCGGGACGGTGTTATTTCCATAAGGATAGAGATGACCGGCCCCAGCGGTTTGAGCGCAACCAGAGCGGAACAGACAATTGTAAGAAGGAGTCTTAAGAAACTACTCGTAGCTCATGAACTCGAAAAACTGAAGAGAATTCACCAGTACGGCGGTAGCGAACATTACGCCAGAGCTCTGATCCCCCTGCTGAAAAAAGAGTGTGAGACAACAGGTATGAATCAGGCATATCTCGCCATTTTCTCATCAACAACGTTCCAGGCTCAGCTAAAACTTGTTCTTGTTACGAATCAGCATGACAGCAATACTCACGATACAAAAATTATAGATCTGGTAGGCTCGATTAACGCTATGAAAGGCCTGGCTGTAATATCATTCAGATCCCCCTCCAACTACAGGAATATCTGGGTAGATATTCTGAACGTAACCGTCGAACGGGAAGACTTTCTGGAGATGGAAGATGCTTACAGGGACATTAAACTTGCTATTGAAGAGACTTTTGGACAGTTCAGAGATTTTGACAGAGGGATGAGACTAAACGATGTAAGGCAGCTGAAAGAGATAAGGTCCGAACTGAACGAGATCCCTGATAGCGTGGTAACAGATTTCTATTACCATATTGAGGATTTCCTGAGAGCCAGTATCTCGGTGAATGAGCTGTCTGAACATATCAGGCTTGTATACGATTCCATTTCATCATTTCTCGCGAGCCTGGGAACATCGGAGAATCCATGTTCACGGAACGTAATAGAGGATGATAGAAAAGTAGCAACTCTGATCTGTTCTGTGTGCGAAAGTGAAGCGGTCGAATTCCAGCGTCTCCTGGAAGCCGTAAAGGAGTACACAGTAAATGTCAGTATAATCGAATGGGCCGGGGTGTCCGCTGTTCTCTTCAGAATACAGAAAAGCGGCAAAGGTCTCGGTGATGATGAACTGATTGATGTGATCGGAAAACTGAAAGCCCAGAATAAAGAACAGTATTAAATATCTTGACAGTTCGTCCTGGTGAATCTATTTTCCTCGTCCATGGCGGTGTAGCTCAGTTGGCAGAGCAGCGGAATCATAATCCGCGGGTCGGGGGTTCAAGTCCCTCCGCCGCTACCACAAAAGGGAGGCCTAGGTCTCCCTTCCTTTTTAATGGTATCTTTTCTGGAAATGAAACTCCGTAATTTTCTATCTATCTCAGGATGCATGCATTGTCATTATCGGAATCCACCCAGAGTTCGAGGAAGACAGTAACCGTGATGTTCTTCCGCCGGATAGTACACTTGACGATATGGGATCCTATAGGGAGCTTATGGCAAATGCGCCAATGGTGTGCAAATCAATTATGAGTATAAAATGAAAGGTATGGTATGGCTGTTAAGAGCAGAACACGATTCATAATCCTTGCTTTTCTTTATTGCAAGCCAGGGTCTGGCTACCAGATCAAGAAAGCCATAGAGAACAGTGTTGCTTATTTCTGGAAAGAATCCTACGGTCAGATATATCCGAAGCTGAAGGAAATGGCCCATGGCGGGCTCGTCAAATTGCAGAACAAAGAAAGCTCCCACCCGTCCAGGAGCAACATTTATGAGATCACCGAAAAAGGAAAACAAATTCTGCTGGATTGGCTGTCGACCGAAGCAGTACAAACACCTCCACGATTGGAAATATTGCTGAAACTGTTTTTCGGCGATCTTGTCGAATCTTCAGTCATGAGAGATATGATTTCCCGATACCGGTGTAAGAATGAGAAAGAACTGGAAGTACTTCAGTCAATTCTGAAGGGATATTATTCGGAGAATCCCGCCGGACACGCTGTGTATGGAAAAATGACGGTCGAATACGGAATTCAGGTTTTAACGGCTGTGATTGAATGGTGTGATAAAACACTTGAAATTCTGGAAAGGCTCGATGATTCTGAATAACACGTCTATCGAAGAGAGATCATGATCTCCATCAGAGGTTATACATATATCTAAAATATTCTTGAGTTTGATGATGGATCTGACAGACTCAACACGAAGAAGAAGCAAAGCCTGATAAGCGGCAGGTAATCGTGCTATTGACTTCATGCGTATCTGACAGGTATATATCTGCCAGATATAATATCTTATTACACGAAAGGAGTTCCATGTGAATAAAAGATATCCGTTTATTATTTCTGTTCTTGCTTTTGTGGCGTGCAGTAATGTAAATACACCGGTCGTATACTCTTCCTCTGTGGCACTTTATTCCGATCAGGGCGCAGATCCGTCATGCATCACCGCAACTGTGAATATGTTCGAATGGATGGGGCTTTCCATTCAGGAAGTCTCTTCTGAAGAAATCAGAATGGGTTGTCTCGGAAATTTCGATCTGGTCTGTTTTCCCGGAGGTGACATGTATCAGTACTCCCAGAGTCTTTCTGCAGAAGGTATATCACGCGTCAGGTCGTTCATCAGCAACGGCGGCGGCTATATAGGCATATGCGGCGGCGGATATTTCGCAGCTGAAGATGTCTACTGGATGGGCAATCAGCTTCCGATGGAATCCCTTGAACTGTTCGAAGGAAGATCGGAGGGACCTGTGGATGAATTTGAGCAGGTTGGGTACCGGGCCATGGCACAGATAAATTTTCCCGATACATCACATCCGATAACTCAGTCTTTACCGAATCCTTCATGGATACTCTACTGGATTGGACCGAAGTTTACGCTGGAGAATCCTTCAGAAGTTGAAATACTGGGAGAATACGATTCAGGAAACTATCCGGTTATGCTGGCTTTTGAATATGGCTCAGGCAGGGTGTTCATCATCGGAACTCACCCTGAGTTCGAGGAAGACAGCGACCGTGATGGTTTTCCGCCTGATAGTACTCTTAACGATATGGGATCTGACTGGGAGCTTATGGAAAATGCAGCCCGATGGTGTACAGGTCAACTTTGACATTGAATGAAAGGCCTGAAGTGGCAGTTGGAAGCAGATCGCAATTCATCATCCTTTTTTTCTCTATTACAAGCAATGATCTGGTAAACCAGGTCAGGAAAGCTATAGAGGCAGCGTTGATGTTTTCGTGGAAACCCGCATTCCAAAGAGTATTCACAATATTTCAGTCTATAATTGAGAGGAAATTCAATGAGTAAGTTACTGTTTATTACAATATTGACTGTTTTATTCGCTTGCGGTGGTCAGCAACCTTCTTCGGAAGAAGTTGTGGATGAGACTACAATCACCGCTGAGGAATACGTCCTTCCGGAAGCTGATATATATCTGACTCTGTCAGATTCAATTGGTATTGAGATGGGCGACAGCAACTATGTCTTCGGGAATATCGCTACCGGTAACGGGGTTGGAATAACTCCTGGAGGTGAAATAGCCGTGCTGGATATGCAGAGAAACTGTATCAGTCTTTTTTCTCCCGAAGGTGAATTCATTAAGCGGATCGGTCGGCGCGGCAGCGGTCCCGGCGAGTTTTTGATACCCATTGCGATGACCATCTTCCCCGATGGC
>DAOWFD010000072.1 GCA_030638185.1 Candidatus Aegiribacteria sp. | reverse complement strand
TCGCCTGGGGCGTCCGCTCAGGATTACCATCTGTTCCGGAAGTATGAAGATGTGAGGATGGAGAGTTTTGCTTCTATCTTCGACAATGACCATCTGCTTGCGCTGCTCGCTGTCGATCTCTTCCTTCAGAGTAGTGTCTTCCTCGATATCGACGTAGTGTACACTACCTTCCTGTTCCGCTACTATCGGGATTATGAAAGGATCACTCCTGCAGATTAAATCATCCTTATTGATCTTCTGACCGTCTTCAACAGCCATCTGGGATCCGACAACAATGTCGTAAGTGGAGAGGACTTCCCCCGAGTCATCAAGAATATCCAGCTGTGTGTTTCGGGTGCTGACCATTGCTTGATTCCCTCTCGCATCGTTGCTTTTCACAACACAAGGATTACGGTAACTTACGAAACCTGAGCGTCTTGCAACTACTTCAGATTCCCTTGTCTGTCTGCCCGCAACTCCGCCCGTATGGAATGTTCGGAGAGTCAATTGCGTTCCGGGTTCACCGATACTCTGGGCTGCTATGACTCCGACAGCTTCTCCAATGGTGACCATTCTGTTCCTGGACAGGTCCCATCCGTAGCATCTGTCGCAGAGGCCTCTCCTGGCTTCGCATGCCAGAACACTCCTGATACGTACGGATTCAACTCCAATTGTGTCAATCTCTGAAGCAAGCTCCGCCGTTATCTCCTGGCCGGCTTCACATACGACATCATCGGTTCCCGGTCTGTAAATCGTCTCCGCCGCGACCCGACCCAGGATACGGTCACAGAGGGGTTCAATGATCTCCTCACCCTCTTTGAGGGCAGTAATCACCCTCCCCCTTATCGTCCCGCAGTCTTCCATGGTGATTATGACATCCTGGCAGACATCAACAAGCCTTCTTGTAAGATAACCTGCATCGGCCGTCTTGAGAGCAGTGTCAGCAAGACCCTTCCTTGAACCGTGGGTTGAGATGGAATACTCAATGACAGAAAGACCTTCCTTCAAGGAGGATATGATCGGGGTCTCAATTGTCTCCCCAAGTTCTCCGGTAAGCTTCTTCCTGGGTTTAGCCATCAGTCCGCGCATACCGGCAAGCTGCTTCATCTGATCAACACTTCCTCTTGCACCGGAATTGGCCATCATAAATACAGGGTTGAAGCCGTGGTTATCATGACTCAGCCCTTCCATCATGACGTTCTTGACTTCTTCGGTAGCTTTTGCCCAGTTATCTATCACTCTGTTGTACCGCTCGGTTTCTGTAAGCTCTCCGCGTTTCGAACTCTTCTCGATGAGTTCTATCTCATGGGCGGTTCTCTCTATTATCTCCTTTTTTCTATCGGGGATAAGCATATCTCTCATTCCCACAGTCAGTCCGGATGTTGTTGAATAGTGGAATCCGAGCTCTTTCAGGTTGTCAAGAAAAACTGCTGTCCGAACCGATCCCAGCTCGTTAAAGCATCTACCCACTAACTGATTGAGCCCCTTCTTGCTGAAGACCTTTTCGTGGGGGATCCTCGCATTGGCCAGTATGAAACCAAGCTCATCAGGTATGATCTCGTTGAAGATTACCTGACCGACTGTTGTGTAATCCTTCCAGAATGGAGGGGCAATACGTTCCTTCTTGCCGTTCTCCTCAACGATTCTGTTAATTCCCTTGATCTTGATCTTGGCATGAAGATCCACCTTATTGGCGTCATAAGCGCCCCTTACCTCTTCCCTTGAAGCGAAGATCATACCTTCTCCCTCTGCTCCGGGAAGGGGTTTCGTGAGATAGTAAACGCCTATGACCAGATCATGACTCGGTGTGGCAACGGGTTCACCGCTGGCGGGTCTCAGAATATTCCTGCTGCCCATCATGAGCATGCGAGCCTCAACCTGAGCCTCTGCGGAAAGGGGAACATGCACAGCCATCTGGTCTCCGTCAAAATCAGCATTGAAAGCTGTGCAGGCCAGGGGATGCAGCTGGATCGCCTTTCCCTCAACAAGAACAGGCTCAAATGCCTGAATTCCAAGGCGATGAAGAGTGGGAGCCCTGTTCAGAAGGACAGGATGATTCTCTATAACCTCTTCGAGAACAGGCCATACTATTTCATCAGCTTCTTCCCATCTCTTGGTGGACTTTTTAACGCTTTCATCCAGAAGTTCACTGATTCTGGCTACTATGAAAGGTTTGAAAAGCTCAAGTGCCATGGTCTTCGGGAGACCACACTGATTCATCTTCAGGTCCGGGCCTACAACGATCACGCTTCTTCCGGAATAATCCACTCTTTTTCCAAGGAGGTTCTGGCGGAACCTTCCCCGTTTACCTTTGAGAAGATCCGAGAGGGATCTAAGGGGCCTCATACCGGCTCCTTTAACGGGTTTGCGCCTTGAACTGTTATCAAGAACCGCGTCTACGGCTTCCTGCAGCATCCTCTTCTCATTCCTCAGAATGACATCGGGGGCCTGAAGGTCGAGAAGCCGTTTCAGTCTATTGTTCCTGTTGATCACCCTCCGGTAAAGATCGTTCAGGTCACTGGAAGCGAATCTTCCACCATCAAGAGGGACCAGAGGTCTGAGATCCGGGGGCAGCACAGGTAGTATCTGAAGGATCATCCACTCCGGCTTGTTGTCATCCGATGACAATCTGAATGCCTCAACTTCCTTCAGCCTCTTTATATTCTTCTTCCTGCGTGAAAAGGTTGTCTCGTTCGCTATGCTGGTTCGCAGGGCGGTCGCCATATCCTCAAGGTCAAGGTCAGCCAGCATGGTCCGGATGGCTTCCGCTCCCATACCTACCTTAAAGACGTCACCGTACTCCTTTTTAGCTTCCCGGTACTCTCCATCGGTCAGAATCATACCAATGTCGATATCCGGATGATCGGATCTGGTAACGATATAGGATTCGTAATAAATAACACGCTCCAGCTTAAGGTTCGTGATATTGAGAAGCTTGGATATCTTCCGGGATTTGAAGAACCAGATATGAACGACAGGTACAGCAAGGTCTATATGGCCCATACGTTCTCTTCGTACCCTGGAATGCGTGACCTCAACACCGCATCGATCACATACTATCCCCTTGTTACGTATTCTTTTGTACTTTCCGCAACTGCACTCCCAGTCCCGGACGGGACCGAAAATACGTTCACAGAAAAGCCCTTCTGCTTCCGGTTTGTAACTTCTGTAATTAATGGTTTCAGCCTGACTGACCTCTCCATGGGACCATTTCCGTATTGTCTCAGGGGAAGCAAGACTTATTTTCATACCTCCGAAGTCGGAGAGTAATACCCTGGCATCACGTCGGGAAATGTTTTCTAACATTTTTATTCCTCCCCTTCATCAGGCAGCAGTTCAACATCCAGAGCAAGGCTTCTCATTTCATTCTGAAGAACATTGAATGATTCGGGAGTCAGGGATTGCGGGATATTCTCTCCGTTCACCATCGCGCTATAGGCACGAGCCCTTCCATCAACGTCATCCGACTTGATGGTGAGCATTTCCCTCAGGCAGTATGCCGCACCGTAGGCTTCAAGAGCCCATACTTCCATCTCTCCCAACCTCTGACCGCCATTCTGCGCCTTACCTCCCAGAGGCTGCTGAGTAACCATGGCGTAAGGGCCGGTAGCCCTTGCGTGGAGTTTGTCCTCAACCTGATGCGCCAGTTTCATCATATACATGTTTCCAACCGTAACCCTCTGATCAAATGGATCGCCGGTCCTGCCGTCGTAGAGTTCAGTTTTACCATCTCTGTGAAAACCGGCCTCCTCGAGAACATCTTCGATCTCAATGTTGGTTGCGGAATCGAACACCGGTGTAATAACATCGTAACCAATTTTTTTTGCGGCCCATCCGATATTCGTTTCCATTATCTGGCCTACATTCATTCTGCTCGGTACTCCAAGGGGGTTAAGGCAGATATCGACGGGAGTTCCGTCAGGCAAATAGGGCATATCCTCCTGAGGGACGATTATGCTGACAACGCCTTTGTTTCCATGCCTTCCGGCCATCTTGTCACCGACCTGCAGTTTACGGCGTTTTGCCAGGTAGACCTTTACTGTTTTAATAACTCCAGGTGGAAGATCGTCACCACGCATGAGTTTTTCCTCTGCGGTTTCCAGTTCATTTTCCAGCCTCTTATACTCCTTCGCGGCATTTCTGAGTATCTGACGTGTTTCATCATCAGCCTTAAGATCTTCCACAAGTTGTTGACTCGAATCTATATCGGAGAAATTCGACTTATTCAGGAAAGATGCCGAAAGCTTCCTTCCGGAGGGAACCAGAACCTCTCCTGTAAGCTTATCAACAAAACTGACAGCTTTTTGCCCACGGAGAATTCCCCTGAGAAGTTCGTCCCTTTCGGTGAACAGCCGCTTCTCTTTTTCCTCGAATTTATCCCTGTACCTGTCCCGCTTCTCATCGATCTCCCGGCGAGTTCTCTCAGTCTTGTCCTTCCTTGAGAAGACTTTCACATCGATGACCACGCCATCCATACCGGTAGGTGCCCTGAGGGATGCGTCCTTCACGTCTCCCGCCTTCTGGCCGAATATAGCCCTGATCAGTCTTTCGGATGGGGACAGATCCTGTTCTCCTTTGGGCGTAATCTTACCTACAAGGATATCCCTCTCCCTCACCCTCGAACCGATCTTTATGATACCGTCTTCATCCAGGTTGGCTATCTCTTCGGGATTATCAACGCTGGGGAGTTCTCTTGTCAGTTCTTCAGGGCCGAGTTTTGTCTCTCTGAACTGCGTCTCCAGTTCAACAACATGAACCGAAGTAAAGGCATCGTTCCTGATAACCCTTTCGCTGACAACTATGGCATCTTCGAAATTGTATCCGTTCCATGGAATAAAAGCTACCGTTGCATTGACACCAAGTGCGAGTATGCCGTTCTTGGTTGCCATACCATCAGCCAGAATCTGACCCTTATTAACTTCATCACCAATATTGACAAGGGGTCTCTGGTTAATGCAGGTATCCTGGTTCGTTCTTTTGAATTTCTGCAGCTGGTAGGTATCGAACCTGTTGAAATCATGTACCTCACAGTCAGCCTTTACGACTATGTGGGTAGCATCAACCTCCTCCACAATTCCTGCCCTCAGTGCTGTGACAAGGGTTCCTGAATCAAGGGAAGCCCTTACCTCCATACCGGTTCTCACAATGGGAGAATGGGGATAAAGAAGAGGTACCGCCTGACGCTGCATATTAGAACCCATAAGCGCCCTGTTCGCGTCATCATGCTCAAGGAAGGGTATCAGAGCGGCGGAAACACCTACGAGCTGCCTTGGGCTGACATCAATGAATTCAACTTCCATAGGCGATATCATCGGGAATGTACCTGCCCGTCTGGTTCTTACAAGGGGACCGATGAGATTCCCGTCTTCGTCTATGGGTGCGTCTGCTTCAGCTATCGTAGTACGGTCTTCCCTGTCAGCAGAAAGGTAGACAACTTCGTCAGTCACCTCTCCATCGATAACGCGGCGGTAGGGCGTTTCCAGAAAGCCGAACCGGTTAATGGAAGCAAAAACAGCCAGAGTAGTGATGAGTCCGATATTGGGCCCTTCAGGGGTTTCAACGGGGCACATGCGTCCGTAATGTGTATGGTGTACATCCCTGACATCGAAACCCGCCCTCTCTCTTGTCAGTCCCCCCTGACCAAGAGCACTTGTCCTTCTCTTATGAGTCAGTTCGGCAAGAGGGTTCGTCTGCTCCATAAACTGCGAAAGCTGGCTGGAACCGAAAAACGTGTTTATCACGCTCGACAGTGTCCTGGAATTCACGAGATCATGTGGAGTAAGTTTTTCACGGTCCTGATGTCCCATTCTGTCCCGTATGGTTCTTGCCATTCTGCTGAGTCCCTTTGAGAATTCCTGCCCGAGAAGCTCTCCAACGGTCCTGACCCTTCTATTTCCGAGATGGTCTATATCGTCCGAGGTATTTCTGCCCTCGCGGAGTCTGATGAGGTTTTCAACAATGGCGACCAGATCCGGGACTGTGAGAGTAAGCTTCTCCATAGAGGTGGAGATATTAAGCCTTTCGTTAAGCTTGTACCTTCCAACCTCGCTGAGGCTGTAGCGTTTTGAATCGAAGAACATCGATCTGAGGTAGCTTCTCGCGTGATCAAGATTCGGAGCATCAGTTCCTCTGAGCGCTTCGTAAATCCACATCGTGGCTGAATCTTCGTTCTTCTCAACTCCGGCTCCCAGAGATGTGGCTTCCTTGGCCAGGGTTTTCCTGATTCCGTCAAAATCGTTGGTTTCCATACGCGGCGCCAGAAATACAGCTTCTTTAATGCCATGCTCAACAAGCATTTCAATCTTCTCGATGCTCTCCACAGGTTCATCACAGCGGGCAATCAGTTCGCCGGTCTCAGTGTCAACGATATCCTCAGCAAAGGATTTGAGAATAAGCTCAATAGCTTTCGAGCGGCTCTTGAGAGCAGCTTCAAGATCTTTGGTTACTTTCGGATAGAAGCTCGATAGTATATCCGCGTCCGAACCCAGACCAAGGGCGCGAAGAAGCATAGTTACGGGTATTCTTTTGGGGCGTCTGTCGATATTCACATAAATGATATCGTTGTGATCAAGCTTCAGGTCCAGCCAGGATCCCCTCAGGGGAATTACCCTGGATTTGTAGATTCTGTTGCCCCGCTGCATGGTCGTCTCTTCGAAGAACACTCCCGGACTTCTATGCAGCTGATTTACGATCACCCTTTCGGCTCCGTTTATTACAAATGATCCGGCTCTTGTCATGAGGGGAAGTTCACCAAGAAAGACTGATTGGTCGATGATCCTGGATACTTTCCAGGAATCCGGTGAAGGTTTGCCATTCTCCGTATCCGTAATGTTTCTGAAAACGAGCCTGAGCAAGGCTGTCAGGGGTACCGAATAACTTAGTCCCTTGTCCAGTGCTTCCTGTACCGTGTACTTCGGTATACCCAGTTCATAAGAAACGTACTCCAGCGAGAATTCGCGGTTGCTGCTCTCGATAGGAAAAGTATCCTGGAAAATCTTGTGAAGACCCTGAGGAAGACGTTCGTCCGGGGGAACATCATCCTGCAGAAATCTGCTGAAAGATTCTCTCTGTATCTTCAGTAGATCCGGTATGTCAATTACCGGCTGTACTTCGGAATAATTCTTTACAGGTCTGTTAACCTTCACCTGATCACTCCTCACGCCTGAATAGGAAGTGAATTTTAGTAAAACGATTTCAATATAGTACAGTACAAGCGGCGGGAAAGGTTTATGTTATTCCCCGCCGCATACTCTTGCTGGATGTTACTGAAGTTTGACTGTTGCTCCAGCTTCCTCAAGCTGTTTCTTGAGGGCTTCAGCTTCATCTTTGTCCATTTCCTCACGAAGCTTTGAGGGAACGTTATCCACTAATTCCTTAGCTTCCTTGAGGTTAAGATCAAGAACATCCTTAACAACCTTGATAACAGGGATCTTCTTTGCACCAAAGTCCTCAAGGATCACATCAAACTCGGTCTTCTCTTCTGACTTGCCGCCCGCTTCGGCAGGTGCTGCCGCTGCTGCTGCAGCCGCCGGCGCTGCTGCCGATACACCGAACTTCTCTTCCATCTCTTCAACCAGTTCGGCAAGCTCCAGTACTGTCATGCTTGAAATGGCTTCAATGATATCAGCCTTTTTGAGATCACTCATTTTTTCCTCCATTTGCTACGGCCCCGCAGGATTCCGCCGCCCTATTAATTTTCCTTGCTTTCCCTTATCGCATTCACTGCGTAGAAGAATTTCCGGATTATTCCACTGCTTACAGAAACGAAACCCTGTAGAGGTGAACGGGCTGAGCCCATAAACTTCGCCAGAAGTTCATCTCTCGAGGGGATATCGGCAAGACGCATCAGTTTACCGATTTCGTAAGTTTCACCGGATACAAAGCCTCCCTTGACCTGCGGAAGTCCTTTGTGATCCTGAGCGAATTTCTTGATAATTTTTATAGGAAGGACTTCATCAGTGGCATATGCCAGCGCTGTGGGACCTTCCATCATCGCATAGACACCCTCATTCTCTTCAACTTTTATCTCATTGAAGATTCTTCGAAGAAGTGTGTTCTTGACAACGGTGAAGTTAACGTCGTTTTCACGCATTTGAGCCCTGAGTTCAGTCATATCCTCAACATTGATCCCGGTGAAATCAGTCAATATGACCGATCCCGCTTCGCCCAGATCCTTAATCAGAGTGACTACAACGTTTTCCTTCTGTTTTCTTGAAACAGCCATCTGCTTATCACCACCTATCGCATCTGGGCACGCAGATCGTTTACATCGATCTTTATCCCAGGTCCCATTGTGGACGAAACTGATATGTTCTTCATGTATTGTCCTTTAACGGTTGATGGTCTTAACTGTAGAACCCTCTCAAAGAAGGACATGACATTTTCCGCCAGGGCCTCCTTCTCGAAACTGGCTTTACCTACAGGTACATGAAGGTTACCGGTTTTATCAACCCTGAAGGTGATTTTTCCAGCTTTAGCCTCTGCAACTGCCTCCGCAACCTCTTCAGTGACCGTTCCGATCTTGGGGTTGGGCATAAGTCCCCTGGGACCCAGTACCCTTCCGAGTTTCCCCACTGTTCTCATCATGTCGGGACTGGCGATGACCACATCAAATTCAAGCCATCCATCCTGGATCCGGGTAGCGAGATCTTCATCACCGACAACATCGGCTCCAGCTTCCTTAGCCTGATCAGCCTTTTCTCCCGTGGCAAAAACTGCGACTCTTGCAATTTTACCCGTACCGTTTGGCAAAACACATGATCCCCTGACCATCTGGTCGGCATACTTTGGATTGACGTTCAGTGAGACGGCAATTTCAACAGTCTCGTCAAAACCGGCGGTTGCCAGTTTCTTGACAAGTTCACAGCTTTCATCAAGTGTGTATTTTTTGTCCTTGTCAACACTTTCTTTGACCTGGTGGAATCTTTTACTCATTCTTGCCATATCAATCCACCACCTCGAGACCCATGCTCCTTGCGGTACCTGCAATCATGGAAACCGCTGCCTCCATGGACGCGGCATTGAGATCTTTTTCTTTCAGCTTAACGATCTCACGGCACTGTTCTATTGTCACCGTACCGACTTTTTCCCGGTTGGATTCCGGAGATCCCTTCGCCAGCCCGGCAGCCCTTTTCAAAAGAACCGCAGCTGGAGGGGATTTTAGAATAAAAGTAAAGCTTCTGTCCTTATAGATGCTTACGACCGCAGGTATAATAAGTCCTTCGCTCCCCCGGGTTCGGGCATTGAATTCCTTACAGAAACCGGCCAGGTTTATTCCGTACTGTCCCAGTGCGGGACCAACGGGTGGAGCCGGTGTTGCCTGCCCTGCGGGCAGCTGAAGCTTTACCATACCTAAAATCTTCTTAGCCATGGTAAGTACTCCTTCCCAGCCGCAGCAACCTCCCCTTGCTGGTTGCGGCAGCTTTTTCAAAATGAGACGGATCGTTCCGCCTCCAGTTAATACGGTCTGCTGTCAGACCAGGCGAACCTGTGAAAAATCAATCTCCACAGGCGCCTTGCGACCGAAAATGGTGAAAATTACCCTCACCCTGCCGCGTTCGGGGTTGATTGATTCCACAACCCCGGTGAAATTATTGAATGGGCCCTCTATAACTCTTACAGTCTGTCCAACCGAGTAGGGTACCCTGACAATTTTCGCCTTACCCGAAATATCCACCTGTCCCTTAAGACGGCTTATTTCGGCATCGGTCAAGGGTTCAGGATCTCCCTGGTTCATCGGCGGAAAACCGCTAACGTTGCTCATGGACCGGATATCCATGATCATTTCAGGGTTCAGATCAAGCTGAACGAAAACATAACCCGGATAAAGCTTTTTCTTCCTTGATGTCTTTCTGCCCCTGACATTCGCAGTGATTTCCTGTGTAGGGATGAGAACCTCTCCAACCATGTCGGAATATTTCCTTCTGAGCTGTCCCTCCAGAAATTTCATAACCCGGTTCTCGTACCCGGAGAATGAATTTACAACGTACCAGGAAAATCTGCTGTTATCCTCTTCCTTAACGGAGGTTTCTTCTTCAACTGTCCCCTGTTCGCTGGTCTTTTCTTCTGCCATAATCCTGTCCTTTTTGAACTGCAGCTGTCGACTTTTAGTGGATCAGCCTGATGAGTCCGCTTATCAGAATGGAGGAGAACTGGTCAGCGGCAAAAATCCATACTGCTGTTATTCCTACCCCGAAGAGAACGACCCATGTTGACGAAATCACTTCTTCTTTTGTCGGCCAGGTAACTTTTATCAGTTCTGCCTTCACTTCTCCAATAAATTTGATGGCAGTCTTTATACCCCTCAAAAAGATGTTGCCGTCCCGGGTCTGCCTACGAGCCATAATATGTCCTCTTCCTTTGATCCTTATTAATTATTCCTTCTGAGGATGGTGGCAGGGCCGGAAGGACTTGAACCCTCAACCCCCGGATTTGGAGTCCGGTGCACTACCAATTGTGCTACGACCCTGCGCAAATTCTTAAGAATAACTACTTCGTTTCCCTGTGAAGGGTGCGCTTATTACAGAATCTGCAATACTTCTTCATTTCCATTCTGCCAGTATTCGTGCTGCGGTTCTTGGTAGTACTGTAATTACGCTGTCTACATTCCTGGCAGGCGAGTGTGATTATTACCCTCACTGTTTATCCTGTCTATGTTTCAATCTTGTTTACGACTCCATGACCTACGGTACGTCCGCCTTCACGGATAGCGAAACGAAGCCCCTCTTCCATGGCTATAGGAGTAATAAGCGTAACTTTAACTCCATCAATATTGTCACCGGGGAGGGCCATTTCACGGCCTTCGGGAAGTTCAATCTCACCGGTAACATCGGTTGTACGGAAATAGAACTGAGGACGGTATCCGCTCTTGAAATGCTTCTTCCTGCCACCGTCCTTTTCACTGAGTATAATGACGTTGGCGAAGAACTCGGTGTGAGGAGTGACTGAACCGGGTTTCGCGAGAACCATTCCTCTTTCCAGCTGATCCTTCTTGATTCCACGTAGAAGGAGGCCTACATTATCCCCCGCCTGTCCGTCATCCAGAATCTTCCGGAACATCTCAACACCCGTACATACGGTTTCTATGGTTTCGTGGATTCCGACACGCTCAAGCTTGTCGCCCGTATGGACTACTCCCCTCTCGATCCTTCCGGTACCGACTGTGCCGCGTCCCTCGATTGAGAATACGTCTTCAACAGGCATGAGGAAGGGTTTTTCTGTGTCACGTTCCGGTGTGGGGATCCATTCATCCACCGCTGCCATAAGTTCGTAGATACACTTCGCATCTTCATCATCCGGGTCTCCGCTGGAGCTGAGAGCTTTAAGGGCACTTCCCCTTATAATGGGAGATTCAGGATCGAATCCATACTTGTCGAGGAGTTCTCCGACTTCCATTTCAACAAAGTCAAGAAGCTCATCATCATCGATCATGTCGACCTTGTTGAGGAAAACAACCATTCTGGGAACGTTAACCTGACGAGCAAGAAGCACATGTTCCTTTGTCTGTTCCATTACACCGTCATTGGCGGCGATAACAACAATGGCACCGTCCATCTGGGCTGCTCCAGTGATCATGTTCTTGATGTAATCGGCATGACCAGGACAGTCTACATGGGCGTAATGCCTGTTTTCCGTCTCGTACTCCTGATGGGAAGTGGCGATGGTAATACCACGCTTCTTCTCTTCGGGAGCGTTATCGATCATGTCGAACTCAATATAGCTTACGTTGTCAAACTGTGTAGCAAGACACTTGGTTATTGCAGCTGTAAGGGTTGTCTTTCCGTGATCGATATGACCTATCGTGCCCACATTAACGTGTGGTTTGGTCCTCTCAAACTTCTCCTTGGCCATGATTTCTCCTTTTCTTTTCCATCCTTCATCAATGGATTATGTGCTGATCCTGTGTTCAGCTTCAGTTCCTGCTTATTCCACTTATGTGGAGCCCACGAGCGGGATTGAACCGCTGACCTCGTCCTTACCAAGGACGCGCTCTACCGACTGAGCTACGTGGGCTCCGGTAGTACTTACCTGCAAATCCCTTTTGCCGGTCTAAGCCTATATCCCACAGCAATCCATGTAGCCTCAGTTCCCGGCTGGAGCGGGAGACGGGGGTCGAACCCGCGACCCTCAGCTTGGAAGGCTGATGCTCTGCCATCTGAGCTACTCCCGCATGCCGGAACCAGCCTATTAAGCCGCCATTATTAAAGTCTGGTGGCGAGGGGTGGATTCGAACCACCGAAGGCCATTGCCAACAGATTTACAGTCTGCCCCCTTTGACCGCTCGGGAACCTCGCCAG
>DAOWFD010000340.1 GCA_030638185.1 Candidatus Aegiribacteria sp. | reverse complement strand
TTGACGAAATCGATGATGCTGACCAGTGGCCCACAGGGGTGTTCACATTCAGTATTGAGATCGATAGCAATGGAAATGTAACTGCTGTTTCACCGATAGGCAGCGGCCTTGAACGTGATGTTGATGATAACCTGTGCGAGATTCTTGAAGGACTGCATGTCCCGGCTCCGCCCGATGGAGCCGGTTCAATTCAGGTTCAGCTCAGTTTCCAGAAGACCTGGTAGTCTCAGCTGATCCAGAAGGAAGGGGCGGGATTTTTCCCGCCCCTTTCCCCCATCTTATGTTACCTTGAATTGCAGCAATCATGGCTATATGTTTCCCTGAGTATGAATCGGAGGAGTATTTTGGATAAGAAGATAAAAATCTCAGGATTCACATTTGTACGAGACGCCATCCGTCTTGATTACCCCATAGAAGAATCCATCAGGTCAGCTCTTCCGATAGTCGATGAGTACATAGTCAATGTTGGCGACTGTACCGATAACACCCTGGAAGTCATCAGAAATATCGACGACCCCAGGATCAGGATAATCGAAACCGACTGGAATCCCGACAGATTTGTGGATGGTGCAACAATAGCCGACCAGACTAATATCGTCCTTGATCAGTGCCGATACCCGTGGTGCCTCTACCTTCAGGCTGATGAAGTGATACATGAAGAAGATTTCCAGGCAATAGTCGGGGTCATGGAGAAATACGACTCCAGAGATGATGTTGATGGACTTCTCTTCCACTACAATCACTTCTGGGGCAGCTACAAGAGGGTTCACAGAGGGCACAACTGGTACGACAGGGATATCCGGGCAATAAAGAACGGCAGGAACATAAGAAGCTGGAAAGACGCACAGAGCTTCAGAATAGACGGAAAGAAACTCCGTGTTGCCGATTGCGGTTCCTGGATTTACCACTACGGATGGGTTCGTCATCCGGAGGTGATGAGAAGAAAAACGATAATAATGGATAGTTTTTATCATGACGATGAATGGATGAGGAAAAAGCATTCCGATCCAGGCAAACCCTGGGATTACGGTCCCCTTGACAGAATTCCTCTATTCAACGGAACACATCCTGCAGTGATGCGGGAGCGGATAGAAAACAAGGACTGGAAAGCAGAGGATTACTCCGACCCGGACTGCCCCCCTGACCATGAACACCTTCGACTCTGGTGCAGAATACACTCAGCTCTTGAGAGGCTGATCGGAAGAAAGATATGTGGATATTCCAACTGGATACTGGTTGAATAGAACGCTTACCAGTGAATTTTCGATCGGTGTGTAACCCATGCGCGAAGTAATCGCTTTCTATGTGAAATTCGCCAGATAATCGAAAAGAACTCAGGGCTGCAGGGGTAACTTCTTATATCCAGCAGCAGGTGGAGGATGACTCCAACTCCTCCCCACAGCAGCAGCTGTGAGCCCAGTATTATACCGGCTGCTGCCAGCAGCAGCGCAAATTCGATACAGTGAAGAGCTGGAAAGATCCAGTTTGATGGAATACCTCTTTTTATTGAGTATTTGTTCTCCAGTTGCTTTTCGTTTCGGAAAATGCTGTGGAAATAAGCAGCTGGATTCGCAGGCAGTCCGGAAGCAACAAAGTGTCCTATATGATCCGCATCCAGGAAACCACCAAAAAGAAATATTCCCGCGGCTGCTGCAGGTTCAGTAACAGCACCAGCGATTACCGCAGCAGCAGCACTTGCCGAAATATGGGTTATTGCTCTCATCATGCAAATCTATTCTTAGGGTAATGACTAAACAAGGTTTACATATTAGATTTATTAAGAATAATGCTGTTCCCAATTCCATCTGGAGGTAACACCGATGCCCATACCATTTCTTGATCTTAAAACGCAGTACAATCAGATAAAGGATGAAATAGGAAGTGAACTCTCCGAAGTGCTTGATACATGCTATTATGTTCTCGGTCCCAAGGTTGCCTCATTTGAAGAAAAATTCGCTGAAATAGCCGGAACGAAGTACTGCATAGCCGTCTCAAGCGGAACAGCTGCGGTACATATTATGATATGGGCCAGTGACCTGCAGCCGGGAAGCGGCATCATCGTTCCTCCGAATACCTTCACCGCCTCAACGGAGGGTATTGTACTGGCCGGGCATATCCCGGTTTTTGTGGATGTGGATAAGGATACGCTTAACCTGTCACCAAAACAGGTTCAGATCTTTCTTGAATCCTGTTCATCAGGAGGAAGGCCCGTTGATCCGAAAACCAATGCGCAGGTCAGGGGAATTCTTGCTGTAGACCTTTACGGACAGCCTGCAGCACTGCCTGAACTTGAGAAGATTTCAGAGCGTTACGGTCTTCTGCTTTTTGAAGATGCCTGTCAGGCTCATAATGCCTCAAGGGATGGAAGAACAGCAGGTAGTTTCGGCACAGCTGCCGCATTCAGTTTCTATCCGGGGAAAAACCTTGGCGCGTTCGGCGAAGGCGGAGCGGTAACCACGAACTTCGAAGACATCGCCGTAAGGGTCAGAACGCTGCGGGATCACGGCTCAAGAGAGAAGTACCACTACGATTTTATCGGACACAATTACCGAATGTCTGCCTTTCAGGGGGCGGTACTGGGTGTCAAATCCAGATACATCTCTCAATGGAACGACAGAAGAAGAGAAGCAGCAAAGAGGTATAATGAACTCCTTTCCGGACTTCCCATTGTACTTCCCGGGGAGGACGGTGATGTAAGGCATGTTTACCATCTCTACGCCATTCATACACCTGAACGTGATGAATTAAGGAAACATCTTGGAGAGATGAATGTTGCTTCAGGTCTTCATTACCCCATTCCCCTGCATACACAGAAGGCGTACAACTACCTGGGTTACACAGACGGAGATTTTCCTGTGGCTGAATGGAACAGCGCGAATAACCTTACACTGCCCATGTTTCCCGATATTACTGAAGATCAGCAGGTCATCGTTGCCGAGGCCGTGAGATCGTATTTCTCAGAGAAGGACTAATTTGCCTCTTAAGCGAAGCTTTCAACTGAACAGGCTGTTCTTCTTCACTCTGCTTGTATGCGATTTTCTGATACTGTCGTTAGCAATTCTTCTTGCGGTTCAAGTGCGATTCGGTTCAATTCACACAGCTTCAGCTCCATTCTCAGCGATGGCGGGAACATGGATTTTCCTTGCGATATCTGGAATGCTGTTCATGATGGTGGAGGACCTGTACGCTGTTAGAACAACTTTGAACAAGGCAATGAATATCTTCAGAAGCATCAGGATGATAATTACACTTTCCGTATTCTTTATCGTTGTCCTTTTCCTTACGCACTTCCCTACGAAAACATTCATCTGCAGCAGGCTGGCCGTTTTCATAATGATGATACTCTGGCTCGTAATGACCATCATAACCAGGCTGTTAATCGTACCCCGGATATTCCCCTGGTTATTGAGGATCCTTAGGTTCGGGAAGATAACGCTGGTTATCTTCGGTGAGGAAACTGTCTGCAGGAAGATCAGGTCGATCCTTCTGAAATCACCGGTTTACAGATCCATTCTTGACTTCAGAATACATTCCGGTTCCATGCCTGAGGATCCTGATGAACGGTACAGAATGTGCATGAAGGTTCTTGAAAGTGAAAACGCTACGGAACTCGTTATGTTGTTTGATGAACAGGATTTCAATTTCATTGCCCGTTTTTCACTGCTGACTCGGCGCGCAGGTGTTCCGTTTTCAATATACTCAAGGAGGATTCTTGAGCTTGGTTACTTTGATCCATGGATAACGATCGACAGTTACGGTGCCCTTACATTCTACAGCAGAGAACGGTCCGGTACATCAAGGGCTCTCTGGCGGGTAAGCGATATTCTGATTGCCGTTACCGGTCTGCTCTTTTTCCTGCCCGTTATTGCTGTCACAATTCCTGCTATCACCCTTTCAAGCCCCGGTGGAGTACTGTACAGGCAGACCAGGATCGGCTACAGGAAAAAACCCTTCAGTTTCTTCAAGTTCAGGTCAATGCGCATTGATGCCGAAGACCGCCATAGTACACATAAGAAATATTTCATAAAATACGTAAATGGAGATGCGGCTATAAAATCAAAGAACGGCGAAATATTCAAGACTGTCAGCACTAAGGCCGTAACTCCCGTTGGAAGGATTATCAGAAAAACATCGGTGGATGAGCTTCCTCAGATTCTGAATGTCCTCAGGGGTGATATGAGCATTGTGGGACCGCGGCCGTGCATCGATTATGAGCTTGAGTATTATACCAGTGAATGGCTACAGCAGCGGTTCACAGTAAAGCCAGGTCTGACAGGAATATGGCAGGTTTACGGCAGAAGCAGGCTCGGTTTTGAGAAATCCCAGTTCCTGGATTTCATATACGTCCTCTCAAGAACGGACGGCATAAATATAAGACTGATTCTGAAGACTTTTCCTGTAATACTTTTTGGTAAGGGTGGCCTGTAGATTAATCCGATTCAGTATCCCTGATAACCCTGGTGTGATTGAGAACCCATTCAGCTATGGCTTCATCATCATCACCTTCTGATATCCATTCGAACAGTTGAATCATATCACACATTTGAAAAACCAGAGTGGCCTCTTCCAGCTCAACCGCGATTCCACAGACATCCCATCCGGCTACGATGCTATCCACCGCCACAAAGAAGATACCCCCGTAATGCTTCAGCAGGGAATCACCCTCGGCCAGCGAACCTGATATGGAAACCACAAGCATACTATCCTGCAGATATGCGGAATGCACGGGCACTCCGATCGTTCGGAGATCAGAACATATTTCTCCGACGGACACTGATATGATCAGCAAAACAGATAGCATTGCCTTCAAATTGGAACTCACTTTCCGGAATGGATCAAATCCCATTTACATGAGTTCACCAGCCGCCAGCGGTCTGGTGTAACGAATTTCATATTTATTAATCTACAACTCTATTATCGATCTGGAAAGACCCTTTCTACGGACTGGTACAATGAATTTATGCTATACCGTTCCTTGAGTTCAATAGCCATCACGAGGTCTGGTGCAACGAATTTCATATTGTAATCTATTCCCTGGAGTTCACCAGCCACCTGCGGTCTGGTGCAACGAATTTCATATTGCTCTTTATTCAATTGTTTATGATTCTTGAAATTCACCAGCAAAACTCCTATATTTGTACTATGATGAAAACAATACTGTCCATCCTGATTCTTGCGCTTTTACCCGTTGAAGGACATACTGCTGAGACCAGGATTCTCGAGCCTCAAGTCATGCAGTTTTTAATAAACTTTGACCGGGAGATCTCGGGGCTTCTTGACGCCTACCTCGAAGCTGTACCCGAGTGCCCTGTCTATCCGGATACTCCTGTAAGGCTGTGGGTTCTGGATCTTGCCTGGATAAGGGCTGACGCGGCCATTAATGAAGCGGAAACCCTCGGAACGGCGTTCTCGGACAGCACTACAGAGGTATGGTTAGCGTATCTCAATTCATCAAAGGAATACCTGAGAGTGTTTACGGACATTCAGAGAACTTATCATCAGACAGTTGTACCTGAAAGCACCGTCTGTATCGAACTTGAGAATGGACTTCTCAGTGCTGATTCTCTTTGGCGAATTGATGAGATAAGATTTTTTAAATTATTTACAGAAGAGGACAATCAATGAAAAACTCAAGAAAAGAAGGAACCTGGGAAGCAAAGAAAGGACTCGCTCAGATGCTTAAGGGCGGAGTGATAATGGATGTTGTCACTCCGGAACATGCTTTAATCGCACAGGAAGCGGGAGCTGTGGCTGTAATGGCTCTGGAGCGAGTACCTGCTGACATTCGCATTCAGGGTGGTGTGGCCAGAATGTCCGACCCTGATATGATAAAAAGTATCCAGGAGCGGGTTGATATACCTGTCATGGCGAAATGCAGGATAGGGCACTTCGTCGAAGCCCAGATCCTTGAAGCCATGAAAATCGATTACATCGATGAATCCGAAGTGCTTACACCCGCGGATGAGAAGAATCATGTGAACAAGCACGATTTCAGTGTACCTTTCGTATGCGGAGCCACGAATCTGGGAGAAGCGTTAAGAAGGATAGGCGAAGGTGCTGCAATGATCCGCACCAAGGGAGAAGCTGGTACGGGTAATGTAGTTGAGGCTGTCAGGCATGCAAGGGCTGTATTGGGAGCCATCAGGAAACTCAAGGTTACACCGCCTGAGGAATTGATGACAATTGCGAAGGAAATGGGCGCTCCTTATGACCTTGTTAGATACGTCCATGAAAACGGGTGTCTCCCGGTTGTGAATTTCGCTGCCGGAGGATTAGCTACACCCGCTGACGCGGCATTGATGATGCAGCTTGGTATGGATGGGGTTTTCGTTGGCAGCGGAATCTTCAAGAGCGGCAATCCTGAAAAACGAGCAAGAGCCATAGTCGAAGCTGTAAGCAGATTCGATTCGCCCGAAGTCCTTGCTGAGATTTCAAGGAACCTTGGCGAGGCAATGGTGGGAATAAACATTTCCACACTTCCCGATGAAGAACGAATGGCTCGCAGGGGCTGGTAGATCTTGCCTTCCGTAGGAGTTCTTGCCCTTCAGGGCGGTGTAGCAGAGCACATCTCAATTCTCATAGAACTGGGGTGTGAAGTTAAGGAGATTCGAACTCCGGATGAACTGGAATCCATTTCAGCCCTTATTCTTCCCGGTGGAGAATCGACCACCCTGATCTCGCTCATGAACAGATGGGAACTTATCGGTCCTTTAAGAGCAATGGGAGAAGATGGATTTCCCATCTTCGGCACGTGCGCGGGAGCTGTGCTTCTTTCAAAGGAGATCGAAGAAAAGGAGCATGAAGTAAGCCAGAACAGCCTTCGGCTTGCCGACGTAAGAGCTGTTCGGAATTATTTCGGCCGTCAGACAAGCAGCTTTGTAGAGACCATCAATGTGGTCGGTCTTTCTGAGCTTTTCGAAGGAGTATTTATCAGAGCTCCCCTCCTGCTGCCCCTGTCCGATGAGGTCGAAGTTCTGAGTCAGGTGCAAGATGGCCCGGTCCTGTTGAGGCAGAGAAATCTCTGGCTGTCATCGTTCCATCCCGAATTGACACCCGACAGCAGGATTCACAGGCTCTTTCTTGAAAGTCATGGAATACTGAAAGGGAGCGGATAATGCCTATCTATGAATACCTCTGCAGGCGGTGCAATACGATATTTCAATTCCTCGTAAGGCATCCTTCCAGTGAAACAGCTCCGGTTTGCCCTGAATGTAAAAAAGGCGACAGAATGGAAAGGGTTATGAGCACGTTTTCTGTTAAAAGCGGCTCATCCTCGATCGAGGATATGGCTGATGACCCAACCCTTGCGGGGCTTGATACTGAGGATCCTAAAGCCATGGCCAGTGCTATCCGGCGTATGGCCGATGAAATGGGCGAGGATCTGGGACCGGAAGTTAACGAAGCACTATCAAGGCTTGAAGCGGGAGAGGACCCCGAGAAAATAGAGAGGGATCTTGAGGAATCGGGCTTCGATAT
>DAOWFD010000316.1 GCA_030638185.1 Candidatus Aegiribacteria sp. | reverse complement strand
AAGGGAGATCATTCCATTGTTAACTGGATGATAGAAGTAGCTGCATTTTATGACACATTCATCGCACTGATCGGAATTGCATATGTCGAGATCTATGAAAAGCCTTTTCCCGCCTTTTTTCTTCGCCACAGCATCGATGTTGCCATGAAACTGATCAAACGTTGTTTTGTTCATCTCCATAGGTGTCCTAATCCCAGATTCCGGGATAGTCCCGGATCATATCGTAGGTGAAGACAGGACCGTCCTTGCAGCAATAATAAGGGCCTATTCTGCAGTGTCCGCACTTGCCGAAACCACAGGACATGTTTTTCTCCATGGAGAGATAGATATTTCTGTCCCGAACCCCGAGTTCCTGCAGCTTGAATGTTGCGAATTTCATCATTATGGGTGGACCACACACAATAGCCTTTACCCGTTTATAATTCACGTCAATATCATCCATTATTGTTGTAACAACCCCTACCGGGCCGTTCCATGAATCATCGCCCTGGTCCACGGTAATTTTCATATCGATGTCATCCCGTTTCATCCAACCCTCAAGCTCCTTGCGGTAGAGGAATTCCTCGGGGTTTCTACATCCGCCTCTGTATACAAGCCTGGAAAGCTGCTTTCTCATGTGAAAAAGACCGTACATAAGAGTCCTGACCGGCGCGAGTCCAACACCGCCACCGATGACCAGCACATCCTGGCCTATGAATTTCGTAAGTGGATATCCCTTACCCAGGGGTCCTCTAAGGCCAACGGTATCACCGGGTTTCAGTTCGTGTATGGCATCGGTGACTTTCCCAACCTTCACAATGGTTATCTCCATCGTCTCCTTGATCTCTGAATCAGATGATGGAGTGAATGGAGCTTCACCTACACCGGGAACGGAAAACTCCATGAACTGCCCGGGCTTGAAAGTGAGTTCTTCCTTTGGTTTGAGAAGGAAAGTTTTAATCGTAGGTGTTTCGGTTGTAACCTTATTTACCTCTGCTTCAATGGAGCGGTATGGATTCTTCATCATACTTCCAGTCTTGCCAGGACTTCTCTAATGTCTATCTTGCCGGGACATGCGGCTATGCATCTGCCGCACCCAGTACAGCCAATCTCTTTGAGTACTTCAGGGAAGTAGCTGAACTTCTTGTCAAACCTGTTTCTAAACCTCATCCACAATTGGTCTCGCGGGTTCTCTCCTCCGGCCACCCTGGCAAAATCATGTATCATACATGAATCCCATATTCTGAACCTGGCGAGTTTGCCATCAGATTTCTGATCGTACAGAAGGAAGCAGTGACAGGTTGGACATATGGTATTGCAGGCTCCGCATTCCACACAGTCTTCCGAGGCATCTTTCCAGATATCCGATTCAAACTTCTTTTTTATAACCCGCTTCAGTCTGTCCGCGACGGGAATTCTCTTCTCCTGCGCTCTCTTCATTACGCCGGATTTTATAGTGCTTCTGTTCTGTTTGATAGCCTTAACCTGAGCCTTAGTTGCTTCAATGAACAGGTTCTTATTGCTTTCAACAAGATCAAGGCCTTTCTCACTTCCCATAGTAACAATGAAACCGTCATTAACAGGAGAAAGGTTTATATCATATTCGGATTCCGGCCAGGGATCGATACCTATCGCTGTACAGAAACATGTTTCGCCAACACCCGTACAGTCAGCGGAAATGATCAGCCCGTTCTCTCTTGCTTTCATGTAAGTGGGATCACCAAATTCATCGTCTATGAAAACAAAATCAAGGATTTTAAAACCCTTCAGGTCACACGCCTTGGCACCCACAATGCAGGGAGGCTTATCATCCCGCAGAATATCCTTCTTGAAATCTTCAGCAACCTTTTCACGACCCAGGAAATAGAATGACTTGAGAGGATCGAATGATCTGATCTCGCCTATTTCATAATTGGTATCCGACTTGCCCAGAAGCGAATACCCGGTACCATCCCCCATACTGCGGGGAACGTATACCCTGTAGTCCCCTGTGAGGGACTCAAGAAGTTGATCAAGATTACCCCGTTTGATGAAAAGCATTGCAAAGAAATAGAGATGGGAAACGGGTTTGTCAAGGGGTTTGAAAGAGCAAATAGAATTCATACTGATAATTATTCTTATGATAGTATCAGACAAGTAGTTACAATTTGAATAATCGGAGCGGAGGACGTTTATATCTGCTTTTTCAAATACACACTTACTCTTCACTGTTAGAATTCATGTATGAATGACCAGATACACTACCTGAAGAAGTACGTACACTACTTTTTCCCGAATTATATAAGACGGGAATACTTGCCTGATGCTTCGATTCGATTATACGTTCTGAGTTAGCGATTCTGGAGCCGTATTCTTCTGCATCTGACTGAAACTTGTCATATTCCGAATAAGGATCAGTTTTTTTCGCAAACCGTACGAACTCCGACAGAGAAATCAAATCTCCAATAAACGGAAGCTGAATTGATATCACCTTTCCAGTTTCTGATATTTCCTGTTTCCAGTTCTGATTCGCATTCGGGGCATCCGAGGTATTCCAGAGCTTTGCTTCTTATTTGATCTCCTGTCTTTGAGAATAATGCTTTCTTAACATCCTTACTATCAATTAATTACAAAATCCGTCAACCGTTGACAGTACGTATGTTTCAACCTATATAGATATAGTGGTAACATGAAATGCATTTCCGATTTGAACTGCCCCGCAATCAGTTGAAAATCAATTCATCATTGTGTAACAATGAGGGAGGAATGGAGTTGATGATGATCAGAGGCATGCTATCGTTTCTTGCCGTCATAACCGCTTTGACTCTTCTACCAGAGGTGTACGGGAACGGGTACGACGACTACCCCCCCGATCTCGCCTGGTCGCCGGTTGCAGATGTGCTTGTGACCGCCCTGGAGAACAGGCTTGTAATATGGACACCTGATGAAGGCCAGGCAACCGTTGCAGAGGGTGAGGTGGCATCTCCCGCTTTCACACCCGACGGTAAATATGTTGCCTTCATTCTGGACGGAATGATACACTACTTCCAGGTGGATACCCCTGAGTCCTACAGGCAGCTCGTGCATACAGGTAGAGCGGTGGACTGCACGTTCGATCCCCTGGGTGAACCGCACGATCCGGTTCTCTGTTTTACCACCCATTTCCTCGGCAGCGATATTTACGTAACCGGTCTTTTTTCAGGTGATGTCTTCCTGCTCCTGCCCGAGTATTCGGAAGTCAGGATTAACGGCCTGGTGATATCGCCCGATGGAAAAAATATCGCCTGCATGAACTTCGCCTGGACTCCAGGATGGTATGAGGAGCTGCATATCATCGGCACCTCCGCGCCTTCGGGAAGGCGGGCAAGGGCAGATACGACTTTCTACAGGTGGGATTGGCATGAATCCAACCCTGTGTGGATAACAGACAGGGTGCTGCTGTTCCAGATAGGTGGATGGGGAGAATGGCAACTGAGGTTTCTCAACATAGAATCGGGCATCGATAAAGTATTCATGGACAACGCAAGCCAGGTGTCCGCAGTCCTGGATGGGCAGTTACTGGCATTCTGCAGGAAGGATCCTTTCCCCGTAGCGGACTATGGACGTTCATGGGAAGATCCTACCACGGTATGGATAATGAAAAGGGAAACCGGGTATCTCAGACAGGTATCAGAACAGGGAGAATGGGCTACTCAGCCGGCACTCTCATCCGACGGCAGTTACCTGGCCTGGATAGAGATAGTGCCCGATGGTGAAGTACTGAAAGTGTTTCATACCAGAGAGTTTATTTAATATACAGTGACTTGTAGATCATATAGGCATGATGGACATTCTGGGCGTAATTCTTCGTTTCATTGTAGGTTATGAGCGCAAAGAACTCGTCAACCTCCATGTCCTCAGCACCCCAGTGAACGGCGTTGTGAGGGCCTCCGTTATAGGCGGCTGCGGTCATTACAGGGTCACCTCCGAGATCCCTGTTAACTCCTGAGATGTAGCTGATTCCGTATTCTATGGAAACCGCAGGGTCGTAAAGCCTGTCAGGGGAGTAATCGCCCCATCCCTGTTCAATGGCAACGTATTCAGAGGTGCTTGGGATCATCTGGATAAGCCCCCTGGCGCCTGCTACCGAGTAACAGGTTGGCTGGAACATGCTTTCGTTTCTTATTATCGCCCATGCTAAAAGGGAATCCAGTCCGTATTTCTCTCCAGCCGGGACAACAAGCTCCGGCCAGGCCATCTGGTAGCGCAGCATCCACAACTCTCTGGGCCTGTCGCTGTCACTGCCCGACAGATTCCACATGTTGTATCCTGATATTGGTCTCCGTTCCCACACATCATGTTCAAAATAGAAAGGAGCAAGGTAATCAGGCCCACCGACAATCTCCTCAGCCTTCCTGAATTCACCATCGGCGAAATGTCTCAACCCCGCTTCCTGGAGAAACAATCCTCTGAGTGCAGCTTCCGGCGGCAGGGCAGGTGGATGTCCATGCCTTCGCATCCATTCATCCAGGGGTTCCTCAGTGAACTCAGGTTCCCAGGCCGGCTGTCCCAGAAGCTCCCTTGCGAAAAAAGCGGGAAGGCTTGCGGGAGCTGACCGGATCAGGTTCCCAAGTATGACTTCACCTTCTGGGTTACCCTCTGCAAGAAGGAGTTTGCCAAGCCAGTATTTCGCGGATGATAGGTATACACTGCCGGACCATTTAGAGGTAAAATTCTCCAGTTCGGCTATGGCATCGGAAATTCTTCCGGACTTGAGGAGCGAAAAGCAGAGATAGAAATGCGCATCGTCTACCGTGACATTGTCTGAGTAGCGTTCAAGTGTCAACTGAAACCAGGGAATGGCCTGCTGCCAGAGCCTGTTCTCCACCAGCATGTCACCGATGTACCAGGGGAGATTTCCGATCCTGTGATGCTCCGGGAAATCCTTCCCGTACTGCTCCAGAACCGCAAGCCCCCTCTGCCAGTCACCGGAACGTCCAAGATCCCTTCCAAGGTATATCATCGCATTTGGTGTATCCACTGAGCCGGGCCATCTGACAAGATATTCGTCAAGCATGCTGACAGCTATCTCGTAAAAACCCAGCCTGTCCCTGGTACGCGCAGCAAGGTACCACAGGTGCGGATCGGGGTTTGCGGAGTTGAGGGCAATGTCGTACAGTTCGTTCCAGAGGCCTCCGTTGTAGAATGGGTCAGCAACGGAAGCAGCAAAATTCCTGTCATTAAGTATTTCCAGCCTT
>DAOWFD010000209.1 GCA_030638185.1 Candidatus Aegiribacteria sp. | reverse complement strand
TCCATATCACCGTCACCATCTATATCCTCTGAATACACGGACTTGGTCCAAAGGAAATCTCCATCTATGGTATGCTCCGTCCAGCTGGTGCCCAAGCCGTCTATGTTTTCCCACCAGGCTATGTCGTCGTCACCATGTGCCGCTCCCAGGACATCCATGTCACCGTCTCCATCGATATCCGCGGAATATACTGACGTGGCGCCATTGAAATTTCCGTCTACAGTGTGCGCTGTCCAGTTGGTGCCTGAGCCATCTACATTTTCCCACCAGATGATATCGTTGTCAGAAAAAGATGCTCCGAGGATATCCATGTAAGTATCACCGTTGATATTCGCTGAACATACGGAACTGGCACTAACAAAATCCACATCTACAGCATACTCAAGAGGTGACTGCAATATCGTTCTTAGTAGAACGAGATTTGAATGTGTGTAGTAGCATTCAATATCTGTGTCCGTGTAGAACCTATCACCCCAGTTGGTAACCGGCCCATAGATTCCATCTCCGCCGGACCAGTCGGTCTGGATTGCGGTACCGGCGTTAACTTCAAAAGGTGCGAATATCGCAAGGACAATAGCAAGAACGAAAATTCCTGGGCGCATTTCTTTCTCCCTCCGGATTCCCTAAGTTCGGAAGATGCATGCTTTTAATGGTTGGATGAAACAGTAGTGTCAGGTTTACACCTTACCGAACTCTTATAATTTCACTTTAACCAGCCTATAATAACATTACAGCCTCACGAGGAAAGTCAATAACAATAAACAGTACGGATAGGAACCAATAGTAACAGTAATAACAGGGATGTACAATACTTCTTCAACTTGAAAGACTAAACTAATACATTGAAAAAGCTTACGAGTACTATCCGAAAATTGACTGTTATTGCGCTGAGAAGGGGCTCTCCGGATAAGTTGAAGAAATATTGTACGTCCCCATGTTCACCCCTGTTCAGCGCAGTGTTCTATGTCTCCCCTGAGAATCTCCAGAGCGTGCCCCAGAACAGGAAAGGTAAAACTCGCACATTCGATGGCAGCCTTCCTGCTTCCAGGAAGATTAATAACCAGCGTCCGTTTTCTGATTCCTGCCCGGGCTCTGGAAAGCCAGGCAGATTTTACAGTCTCCGCTGACTTCTGCCTTATCATCTCCGGAATACCGGGAACTTCCCTGTCACAGATCATCCCGGTTGCTTCCGGAGTAATGTCCCTTACGGAAAATCCGGTTCCACCCGTTGTGAACAGCACATCCAGGAAACCATCTTCGCACCAGTTCCTAAGTTTTGCCGTTATTTCAGTAATCTCATCGGGAACTACGGCATACCTTGCCGGAAGAAAACCGTTGCTGTGAAGTAACTCTATCAATGCGGGACCGCTGAGGTCCGAATAATCGCCTCTGGAAGCTGAATCACTTACTGTCAGTACACCCGCGGTATAACCGGGGCTTCGGATCACTTTAACCGGGTCATCCGGTTTAACTGCGCCGCCTGTGAGTACTTCCGCGAAGATACCTTCCTGTGGAAAAATATTCTTATGTATAACATTGTCCGCATGGCCATCGGTATTATCCTTCCCGATTTCCGTGATCCTTACTACCGCTGAGTCGCCAAGTTTCAACCGAACCCCCGGAAGAAGAGTATGAAGTTCGATGGCACCGTGGATGTCGATATTCTCACCGCAGCATCCGGGTGAGGTTGTTATCCCTTCCACTTCCATTTTCGCAAGGGACATCTCCGAGAGTATTGAAATCTGGCGGGGACCGCTTCCGGCATGGGCATCACTTTCTATACCGAAATTCTCGATCAGCAGGACCGAATCCTGCTTAATTTTCCGTGTCTGTCTATTCTCGGACAAGCATACAGCGCTTACCCTTGCCATCTGTATTCTCCCGATTTCCCTCCACTTTTTCGAATCAGCCTTACTTCTCCGATCTCCATGCCCCTGTCCAGGGCTTTTGTCATATCGTAGATGATAAGAAGGGCGGTTGTAACACCCGTGAGGGCTTCCATCTCGAAACCTGTTGATTCCATGCCCTTTACAGTGCAAGTAACTTCAACGGTGTTTCCATCCTTATTGAAACTAACCTCCACTCCACCGATTCTCAATGGATGACACAGTGGAATTGTT
>DAOWFD010000052.1 GCA_030638185.1 Candidatus Aegiribacteria sp. | reverse complement strand
GTTTCAGATGGGCGAGTGTCTGCATCAGCTTTCTCTGGAAGCCAGCTTTGCGTTCCGCCCTTAAGATGGATGTTATCATACGCCTGCACATATCACCGATGGTCTTCACTTCGAGCAGGTCGATATACAGGAGCCTGTAACCTGCGAGTTTGCGGACAGCTTCGTGTATCAACGACGTTTTACCAGTCCGTCTCTCGCCCTGCAGGAACACGTTCTGTCCGGCCTCTATGAAATTCATAAGCTGCTTGATAGGCCACGGTCTCCTGCCGAATTTTCTACCTTTCACCACCTGACCGTACCTGAAAGGATTCATTTCAATTCCTTTCTGTTACGTAGAATAGCATAACGTAGTTTAACGTTATGTCAAGTGACGTAATTGAGAAGTCAAGAAAGAATATGGGAGTATGAACTCTACTGCAAGCGGGAACATCCTTACGTTTCACCGTTAACTTCGGCGGCAACACGCCTGTTAAGCTCGATTTCGTGTTCCGCCTGCTTTCTGGTAGAAGGGAGTTTATTCACCTCTTGCATCAGCTTCCTCAGAGCCGGATCACTCTCAGAGTAGTACGGGATAAGAACCAGAATCTCGCTGCCCGTTTTCATAACCAGGCGTTCGGATCTGTGGCCGCGCCACGTTGAAGTGATCTCCGGAGAGATCTCATCGATTTCCCAGGATGGTATCACCTTATGAATTCTCCGGAAGATCGAGCGATAGCTGTAGATCAGGTCAGGCCAGTCCAGCCAGATCTTTATCGAGCAATCTCTTAGAAGTGTATAGATAGTTATGGCAACTACGATTGACATAGTAAATACCAGATGAGGTGTATTGCGCAGCCCGAATATGCCTATCAGTATGCAAAAAGCCATGAAGCTTGATTTGACAATTAACGGTTTGGTCGGTTTGTAGTGATAAATCAACCGGGGATCCGGGCGATTCACCGGGTGCAAAATATCCACAGTTTTTCAGACATCCCTACTCCCTCACTCCAGAACAAGCTGTCCCTGTTCAGGTGCGGTTCCGGCTATGCTCATTTGTTCAATCACATTCTTTGTGTAAAGGGTTTCATGTCAGATTGAACAATATGGAATTTTATCCTTAATCCAAATACGCAATTTCGGTTATTCAATGCAGGTGTAAGTCGTTTTAAATGTTTCAATCTCATACATCGATTTTCCGAATATTGAAGCCTATCTACCGCAGTCCGTTTTCAGTGAAACCCTCCTGGATCCTGAGAGATAGCCAGCTTCGAAGAACCTGACATGGTCTTTACCACCATTCCTCATTCATGTCTGATACCGGATTTTACGGCTTTTTAGTTCAGTTCCCTTCCAGGGCTTGCCAGGCAGCTTCGCTATCAACTCGTCCTGCACAGTATTTGCAGCCATAACCGGGTCGTATTCGACATCTACGGGGATCAGCAGCCGAATGTCCTCAAGGAAGCTGTTGCTTAAGAGTTTTGCTGACAAGTTGGCCTCGAACTCTGCGCGAGAGACAACAAGGCCATCATGGGACATGTAGCATTGGAAACAATCGCGCGGGGGATCAAATGTCCACCTCTATCTCCACATTGGGTAAAACTCTCCACCGATGATCTGGAATAACATCGGCATTCCCACCCCCCGGAAGCAGGAGCACGGCCCTCGGTTGCCGCGGAACCATCCACTTGAACAGAGGTGCAGCTATTTCACCCTGCCCCACCGCATCCAGCAGATACCCGAGGCGTTGAACATCCGGAAGTCGGACAAGCGAAGCGATTGCAACAAGCGCGTCGGCAGTAAGGCGAACTGCAAGTTCGTAAAGCACAGTGGCCGCATTGCTCAAATACCCGGAGCCAGATGGATAGCGCACCAGATCAAATGCAGTAGTCTCGGGAGTGGCAACGCGCATTGTTCCTGTTTCGGTCTGCAGCTGTACTACCGGGAACTGTTCCACACGACTGCTCATCGAAAAGTGGATAGTAACCCTGCCGACGCGTATCTCGCGGGTTGGCCTTCTGGTAACTACCTGGAACACCATAGGCTGCTGGTGAGCTGCCCCATGAATAGCAGCCGCACTCAAGAGTCCTACATAGTAAGGCTGACCGAGATAGAGCATGAGGTCATCGATAAACCAGCTCGCCGGTGGCGATCCAACGGCTCTGTACTCCGGCGGAACCACCACATAAAACCCGCGCCGGGGAGAAACGATGCGTTTCTGCTTCTTCAACCTCCGCAACGCGGTCTGAACTGCAACGAAAGAACGACCTGTATCAGTCTCGGCCTGGGTGCAAGTGAAGGTATAGCGGCCCTTTGACTGAAGCTGCTCAACCCAGAGCGACATGGCTGTTACCTGTTTCATCGATACTACTCCTTTTCCTGAATCTGCATTTCACTCGCAGAAACTAGCGCATTGTGCTAACTTTTGCAAGTGGAATACTGAGATAAGTCATGTGATTACAGTGTATCCTCAAGAACAGAAGTGTTTCTGTCGGCATTTTTGCTGAGCAGATTGAACATAATTTCTATGCTGACACCATAGAACTCTATTGTTGAGGTGCTCTTCATTTCGTTCTTCAGCAGAGCGCCGGGTGTGAAGAACAGGTTTGCTTTGAATACGGTTTCATTGATATCGGGTTTTCTGTGTCTACCATTCATGAGCGTATTCAGATAGACCTGCGCCTTTTTCAGATCACATCAAGTGATTCTCCAAGCCTGTCATCATCAATGCATTCAAGACTTACTCTTGTAATGAGAGATACTGCAGGACCAGTATCATGCAAGATAACATCCTCAACGATAAAAATACCTGATACGCAGAAAAGCGAGTTGCCCCTGATTCATTACAATTACGAAACAATACTGCGATTACTCAACAAACGCTGCCTTTATGCTGGCAAAGGTCTCGGACTGGAGAGCGAGATCTTCGTCATAGATGATGGATACATCATCAAGAAATGAATAATCCGGATCCCCTCCTCCTCCTGAATAACCCCAGAACTTTATTGCCTGCAGATGTCCGGTTGAGCGCAGGAAATAGGTCATGTCAAACTCCACCCACCCAGGAGTGATAATGTTTACAATCTCCTGATCGTAGTCTGAAGGACTATAGAAGAGATTGACTCCAAAGAGCGCTTGTTCAGGTTGCATACACCAGAAAGTTATTGATGCTATTTTGTTCACATCTGCTGGTGTGAATTCCTGCATTATCCAGCGGCTACTTTCTACGAAGGCACAATATGTCCCCGAATGGGGGTCTGCAGAATCAATGGTCCAATCATTCGTTGTCCAGGGTGTAAGGACACCATCTTCAAAACCGGGGTTCAGCAACAGCTCCACAGGTGCTGCGAAAATGAAACTGAACAGAACCGGTGTAATAAAAAGATACAGGTTTCTCATAACCACCTCCCGTATTATAGAATTGCCACGATGAATCCGATATATGAAAGATGACTTCAGTTTTAGCGGTCCATCAGTGATATTCTTGTTTTCTTATTCTCTAATTAAATCAATAATAATTCCCAGTTGCATTATGAGTCAATGACCAAATGAAGTGATTCGGGTTGTCAAGACAGAAAAAGGGTTGTTCAGTCTTTACTTCCCCGACCATAATCAATCCCCAATCTATCCATCCGATTCCTGAGTGTACTTGGATTTACTCACAGTAAACCGGCAGTTCCGCCTGGTCCATGAATCTTGCCATTTACTTTAGATAATGCTCGCCGAATATGTTGGGAGATACCGCAGGGCCTGTATCGTGCGGGATAACATCCTCAACTATGAAATACCTGTTGCGATGCTGATGGGACCTCCCGTGTTCTTTGACGTTTCTCTTCCTGCATGCCACGGCGTACACATGGGAG